>JAZORA010000188.1:0-3493 GCA_045656365.1 Eubacteriales bacterium
GGGACAATGAGCGGCCCCGCGGGGGGCCCACCAAAAAGGAAAGGGATCCCATCGGCACCCCTTTCTTTTTTGGCGACCCTCGGTGAGAACCCCCTCGCATCGTGAGCGATGCGAATAGGGGTTCGCATTCCGCGCTCGAAGATGGACAAGCTCGCTTGTCAGGCGCAGAGCGCAGGAATATTCGCCGAAGGCGAAACTCCCCTCTCCTTTTTGGCGACCCTCGGTGGCGAGCGCCCTCGCATCGTATTCTCCCTGAAACCGCCGTTGTATATTTTTGCTTTGTCCTTCGCAGTTGGATCCGGCTTAAGAATGCAGACCGATGCGGTAGATATCGTTTTGTAATTAAGCGGTTCCGTTGTAAACAGAGAAGGGAGGCTTACTTCGTTTCCTTTGAAAAAACGGTCATGCCGACTCCGCAATCCTTGATGAGAATATCCTTGGGAAATCGCAAAAATTTTACAGTGACGAAAAAATCACCTGCCGCGCCGGATAAATTGAGGATCTGAATAAAATAAACAACCCAAAACCATGCGGCGGGAACAAAAGGATTGACGGCCGCAAGCACGATTCCCCAAAGAATGACCGGAGCCAGAGCGATAAAAATATAAGATTTTTTGTCATAAAAATCAGTGCTTCCGGCAAAGGCATAGATTCCCGTAAACCCGTATTTAACCTTTTTCGTTCCGCAAATCTTCATTGCGAAGCCGTGGACCAATTCGTGAAGCACGATATACAGAATCATTAAGACGATCAGAGCGGCGTATCTTAAAATGTAGATTTTCAGGCCCTCTTCCATGCTGAACAGCGTAGAGATCGGTATAACAAAGTGCATCGGAACAATCAATACGATCGCAATGAAAATCGAGAATAAATTTACAAGCAGAGATGCTTTTTTGTTTTTTTGAAGATTGATGGCATAGAGCTCGTGGTAGCCATCCGGTAAGTGTTCTAATGCTTTCATTCGATTACCACCTTGTTTTTTATTTGTGATAATTCATTATAGCATATCGGTGATGAAGTGTCAATGCCGAGAGAGCGGCGGCAATTGGCTTTTTTTCTTGTTTTTTGCAGTTGAAAAAAACAAAAAAATATGCTATAATGAATTGGATTCCGAAATAGGAGGACATGTCAAAATGAACGACGAAACGCTTTTGAAGAGAATATCGATCCGCCCCATAGGAGAGGGAGACGAGCCTCGGATCGGAGCTTTTTTTGATCAGATGGGAGCGGAATCCCGAGCCCTCTTTAACCGTCGGGATTACAACCGCCGCGGCGTTCTGAAATACTGCGCGAAGCCCGACCCCACCCGTCGATATTACATGGCGGAGCTGGAGGGTGAGATGGCGGCTTACGTCTTTTTCCTGGATTGGAACACCTCGATCCCCGCCCTCGGCATTGCCGTACGGGAGGATCTTCAGGGAAGGGGACTTGGACGGATGCTGATGGAGTATGCCAAAACGCTCGCCCACGATGCGGGGAAGGGGGGCATTCAGCTGACGACCCACGTGGCAAACCTCCGAGCGCAGACCCTTTACGAATCGGTAGGCTTCTCTTGTATGGGAATCTGTAAAAACGGTACGGAGCTGTTCTATCTTTTCCGTTATCTCCAATAACTCGTTAAAAAAACAAGATTTTTCCTGATTTTTCAAAAAAATACCCCCCTGTTTTTGAAAAAATTCTTTTTTTCTCTTTACTTATTGAGAAATATGTGTTATCATAATAGATGGCAAAAAATTTAATTTCTATATTGGAGGAAATCTGAACATGGCAATTGAAAGAAAAAAACAATCCATGGACGGTAATACCGCTGCGGCGCACGTTTCCTATGCGTTCACAGAGGTAGCCGCAATTTACCCCATTACTCCTTCGTCCGTTATGGCTGAGCTGACTGACGCTTGGTCTGCTAACGATCTGAAGAACATTATGGGCGAGAATGTCAAGGTAATGGAGATGCAGTCCGAGGCAGGTGCCGCAGGTACGGTACACGGTTCCTTGGCAGCAGGTGCTCTTACCACGACCTACACCGCGTCTCAGGGTCTTCTTCTGATGATCCCGAACATGTATAAGATTGCCGGTGAGCTTCTGCCTTGCGTGATCCACGTATCCGCTCGCTGCGTAGCTTCCCACGCTCTGAACATTTTTGGTGACCACTCCGACGTATATGCGTGCCGTCAGACCGGTTTCGCAATGATGGCAGGCTCCAACCCTCAGGAGGTTATGGACCTGGGTGCCGTTGCACACCTTTCCACCATCAAGGGTCGCGTTCCCTTTGTAAACTTCTTCGACGGCTTCCGTACCTCTCACGAGATCCAGAAGATCGAGGTTTGGGATTACAAGGATCTGGAGGAAATGGTTGATAAGGATGCCATCGCCGCATTCCGCGCACGTGCGATCAACCCCGAGCATCCCGTTCTTCGCGGCTCCGCAGAAAACGGCGATATCTTCTTCCAGCACAGAGAGTCCTGTAACTCCTACTACAACGCGCTTCCCGCGATCGTTGAGGATTACATGAACAAGGTAAACGAGAAGATCGGTACCGATTATAAGCTCTTTAACTACTACGGCGCACCCGATGCAGAGAAGGTCATCATTGCGATGGGCTCGATCTGTGACGTTGCCGAGGAAGTGATTGATTACATGATGGCGGCAGGCGAGAAGGTAGGTCTGATCAAGGTACGTCTTTACAGACCCTTCGTTCCCGCAAAGCTTCTTGAGGTTCTTCCCAAGACCGCGAAGAAGATCGCTGTTCTTGACAGAACCAAGGAGCCCGGCTCTCTGGGTGAGCCTTTGTACCTCGACGTGGTTACCGCTCTGGCAACCAATGGCGTGAGCGCCAAGGTTGTTGGCGGTCGTTACGGTCTGGGCTCTAAGGACACGCCTCCCGCTTCCATTTTCGCAGTATACGAGAACCTGGATGCTGCTGAGCCTAAGAACGGCTTTACCACCGGTATCGTAGACGACGTAACCGGCTTGTCTCTGGACGAGAAGGTCGCTCCCGACACGGCTCCCGAGGGAACCATTGCTTGTAAGTTCTGGGGACTGGGCGGAGACGGAACGGTTGGCGCAAACAAGAACTCCATCAAGATCATCGGTGACCATACCGACAAGTTTATTCAGGCATACTTCCAGTATGACTCCAAGAAGACCGGTGGTGTAACCATTTCTCACCTGAGATTCGGTGACAAGCCCATCAAGTCTCCTTACTACATCACCAAGGCAAACTTCGTTGCTTGCCACAATCCCTCTTACATTCTGAAGGGTTACAAGATCGTTAATGATGTTAAGCCCGGCGGTACATTCCTTCTTGACTGCCAGTGGAGCGCAGAGGAGTTAGATGCTAACCTGCCCGCTTCCGTAAAGAGCTACATCGCAAAGAACGACATCAACTTCTACATCATCAACGCTACCAACATCGCTATCAAGGAGGTTGGTAACGCTAAGTGTAAGAATACTGTTCTGCAGAGCGCATTCTTCAAGCTGGCTAACATCATGC
>JAZORA010000189.1:0-12229 GCA_045656365.1 Eubacteriales bacterium
AACACGAAAGGGGGTATATTCTTCATTCTTTTTGAAATAAATCTCTTTCAGCGAAGCGAGATCCTCGGGCGCATTACACCAGGAATCCAACTTAATTCCTCCGTGACAGCCATGCGTATTGATCACCTTGCCACATTCAATATACGACTTATTAGACATACCAATCTCCTAATATTTTACCAGCAAATAAATACAACTATTCCATATTATTATATCACACATTTGTTCTCTTTTCAATACTTTTCAAAATTAAATTATAATCCCAAAGGATTTATCTAAAAATAATTTACAAATAGGACTTGCTTTTTCATGACAATTATGGTATGATAATAGCGTTATATTAAAGATTTGGAGGCTTATACGAAATGGAAGGCATTGGTTCTATTATTTTAATCGTTGTAATGTTCGCCGCTATGTACTTTTTCATGATCAGACCCCAGAAAAAGCAGGAGCGCGAGATCAACAACATGAGAAACAATCTTCAGGTTGGCGACGAAATCACCACCATTGGCGGTATCATTGGTAAGATTGTCAGCATCAAAGAAGAAACCTTGATGATCGAGACCGGACATGACCGCACGAAGATCAGAATCCTGAAGACTGCCGTTCGTAACGTGGACGTACACGCAGAGGATGCTCAGGACTAATTCTTGAATATTTGGAAAATCCCATAAAAATAAGCTCTGCCGAGCATTCGGCAGAGCTTATTTTTATAATACCTTTTGTAAAAATTGTTGCAAACGGGCACTCTTGGGATGGCTGAAAAACTCCTCAGGTGTTCCCTCTTCTACAATTACGCCGTCTGCCATAAAAATCACGCGATCGGCGACCTCTCTCGCAAATCCCATCTCATGGGTAACGACCACCATGGTCATACCCGCATGCGCCAACTCCTTCATCAGATTCAATACTTCTCGGACCATTTCGGGATCAAGCGCCGAGGTAGGCTCATCAAAAAGCATCACGTCGGGCTGCATTGCAAGCGCGCGAATAATCGCAATTCTTTGCTTTTGTCCACCCGACAGCATTGCGGGATACGCATCTGCTCGGTCCTCCAAGCCAACTCGCGCCAACAATGCCATTGCTTGTTCTTCAGCCTCTTCCTTGGAAACGCCCAACAACTTCATGGGCGCAACGGTCAGATTCTTCAACACGGTCATATGGGGAAAAAGATTGAAGTGTTGGAAAACCATGCCCATTTTTTGTCTGTGATGATTGATGTTTACGTGCTTATCGGTAATATTAACGCCATTGAAAATAATCGATCCGTCAGTTGGCATTTCCAAAAGATTCAACGAGCGCAAATATGTGGATTTTCCGCTTCCAGATGGACCGATAATAACGACGACCTCTCCCTTGGCTACCTTTAAATCCACGCCGTCAAGCGCTTTGATCGTGTGTCCGTTGTAATGCTTTTTGAGGTCTTTGGTTTCGATGATGATATCTTGATTATCTTTCATTTTTCCTCAAATTCCTCTCCAAAATTTTCACAAGCTGGGTCAAAATCAGAACCACGGCAAGATAAATAAGCGCAACGGCGATCAATGGCATAAATGCCGAGAAGGTAACGCCTCGGATTCTCTCGCCCGCTTTGGTAAGATCAACAATACCAACGTAACCCGCGATTGAGGTCTCCTTGATCAGTACGATAAATTCGTTACAAAGGGTGGGAAGAACCGCTTTGAACACCTGAGGAATAATAATGTAGATCATCGTTTGTACGTAGTTGAAGCCAAGAGAGCGCCCTGCCTCAAACTGACCGTTGTCGATGGACATAATACCTCCGCGAATGATCTCTGCTACGTATGCTCCCGAGTTCAATCCAAACGCGAAGATCGCAACTGCGATGCTGTTTCGCGAGGACGCGAAAATAATAAAGTATGCGATCAACAGCTGCACCACAACAGGCGTTCCACGAATAATCGTCAAATAGAGGTTGGATATTGTGTTGATCAACCACCAGAAGGCATAAAAAATGCCCCCCTTCTTCTTATATTCTTCTCTGTTTTTATCAAAGGTTGAACGAACAATCGCGATTACAATACCGATCGCCAAGCCAAGCAAGAGTGAAAAAAAAGTAATCAACAACGTGTTCTTCAAGCCGTCGATCAACCATTTCCATCGGTTGTCCGTAACAAAATTAAGGATAAAATCATCCTTGAATTTATTAAAAAATTCCATGATACAGTTCCTTTTTGATTTTTATACAGTAAGATGGGTTACCGCGTGTCGGACGCGGTAACCCAAAATGCTTTCCTTAGTTGGAAGTTCCGGCGTTGATATACTTTGCAACGATCGTATCGATGGTTCCGTCGTCCTTGAGCTCCTTCAGAGCCTGATTGATCTTATCAAGCAGCTCTGTGTTTTCCTTAGCAACACAGATCGCATAGTCCTCAATCGCGTACTCATTATCGCCAGCCAGAATGTGGATCTCGCCCTCGTTTGCAGCCACAAAGGACTTAGCGGGCTCGTTGTCGATAATCACCATATCAACCTTATCGGTCTTCAGCGCCTCAACCGCCTCAGCGCCGGTCTTGTAGCGAATCACACGGTCGGTAGTAACCGTTCCGTCCTCTTCTACATCGTTGAGACCCCAACCCGTTACATCAGAGGAAGAATAGATGTCACCCGTCGTATCCTGCTGAACGCCAACCTTAACGTTGGTATTCTTCAGCGCGGTGGGGTTGCCCTCTTCATCAAATACAAAGATATCATCCAAAGACTTGATGGCAGATCCTTCTTTTACGATGATAACCTGAATACCTGTTGCATAGGTATTCGAGAAGTTTACGCTCTGCTTTCTTTCCTCGGTTACGGTCATACCTGCCATACCCATATCGTACTTGCCTTCAACAACACCGCCGATGATCGAACCGAACTCAACGTCCTCAATCTTCAGCTCCATGCCGAGCTTTTCTGCAATTGCCGCTGCAATTTCCACGTCGATACCAACGAACTCACCACCCTCTACGTACTCATAGGGAGGGAATGCGGCATTGGTAGCCATAACCAGAACGTTATCTTTTTTGCCGCAAGCGGAAAGTACACCAACAGCTGTAATAAGCATAACAACAGCTAATGCAACGCTAATAATTTTTTTCATGATAAAATCTCCTCACATCATACTTTTATATTGGTTATTACAACCTTTGGTTAATTATATCGCATAAATATTCAACTGTCAAGCCTTTTTTTCAATTTTATTTAATATTTTTAGGATTATCAATGAATATTCATAATTTTATGCAAATATTCACCCGTATACGAGCCCTTCACCCGTGAAACCTCCTCGGGAGTACCCGTAGCAACGACGGTTCCGCCCTGATCTCCGCCCTCTGGCCCCAAGTCAATGATATAATCTGCCGTTTTGATCACGTCCAGATTATGCTCGATGACAAGGAGCGAATTTCCCGCGTTACAAAGTCTTTGCAGAACGTCAATCAGCTTTGAGACGTCGTCGGAATGAAGTCCTGTGGTTGGTTCGTCAAGAATATACATGGTTTTTCCCGTTCCTCGTCTTGAGAGCTCAGTCGCGAGCTTCACACGTTGCGCTTCGCCCCCCGACAAGGTTGTCGAGGATTGACCGATCTTTACGTATCCAAGACCCACGTCAAACAAGGTTTGCAGCTTATTTTTGATTTTGGGAATTCCATCGAAGAACACAAGCGCTTCCTCCACGGTCATGTCCAAAACGTCGGCAATGCTCTTCCCTTTATACTTGACCTCTAAGGTATCGCGATTGTATCGTTTCCCGTGGCAAACATCACATGTAACGTATACATCGGGCAAAAAGTGCATTTCAATTTTTTTGAGTCCATCTCCCTCACACGCCTCACAGCGTCCCCCCCGTACGTTAAACGAAAAACGTCCTGCCTTATATCCTTTTGCTTTGGCATCCATCGTTTGCGAGAACAGATCGCGGATATCACCAAACAATCCTGTGTAGGTGGCAGGATTGGAACGAGGAGTTCTTCCAATGGGGCTTTGGTCAATATCAATAACCTTATCCAGATTCTCCACGCCCAAGATCTCGCCGTATTTTCCACGGGAACGAATCGCACCGTTGAGCTTTCTTGCCAAAGTCGGATTGATGATTCCGTTGACAAGAGAGGATTTGCCCGATCCCGAAACGCCCGTCACACAAACAAAGCAACCAAGGGGAATATCCACGTCCACGTGCTTCAGGTTATGCTCGTACGCGTCGATCACCTTCAAAAACGATCCATTTCCCTTTCGCCTTGTCTTTGGAATTTCGATCACCTTGCGACGGGATAGATAAGCACCCGTAATGGATTTTTCATTTTTCATGACTTCTTCTGGTGTTCCTGCGGCAACGATCTCGCCGCCGTGAATGCCTGCACCGGGACCAATATCGATCAAATAATCGGATTCCATCATGGTTTCCTCATCATGCTCGACAACGAGCACGGTGTTACCAAGATCTCGAAGCTTCTTCAGTGTTTCAATCAGCTTGGAATTATCCCGCTGATGCAAACCAATACTCGGTTCATCCAGAATATAAAGAACGCCAACCAAGGCAGAGCCGATCTGAGTCGCCAAACGAATTCTCTGTGCCTCTCCGCCCGAAAGCGAGCCCGCCTTTCTGGCAAGTGTCAAATAATCTAGACCCACGCTGACAAGGAATCCAAGACGTGCGCGAACCTCCTTCAAAATCTCTTGTGAGATCACCTTTTCCATACCGTCTGGCGTAAAGTCGTTGATAAACGCCAGCGCCGAGGAAACTGACATTTTACAGAAATCATCAATATTGATTCCGCCAACTGTCACTGCCAGATAGTTGGGCGATAGCCGTTTTCCTTGGCAAATGGGACAGGGGGCTTCCTCAATAAATTGCTCATAGTATTCGTCATTTCCCGATTGGGCAATCCGCGACTCAATCATAGACACCAGTCCGTCAAAATGAATCTTTTGACGGTGAGCTTCCCCACCAAACCAACGCTCCACGTCATAAAGCTCCGTACCAGAACCGTATAGAAGCACATCTCGTATTTTTTTGGGGAGATCCCTTATGGGGGTATCCAGAGAAAAACCAAAGCGTTCGCCAACCGCCATAAACAAGGGGCCGTTCCAGCTTTGCTCCTCCAACGTTTTAAAGCCATTCACAGCAATCGCGCCTTGTCTTAGAGAAAGACGTTCATCGGGGATCAGACGATCCACCGCGATGCGGCGCATCTCACCAAGGCCCGCGCAATGAGGACACGCTCCTGCGGGATTGTTAAAGGAGAACATACGAGGCTCAAGCTCACCAAAGGAAATACCATGCTCCTCACAGGCATAGCTTTGGGAGAACTCCAGCTCCCTCGGCTCTCCCTCTCTCGGGACGGTGACGATCATCAGGTGTCCCTCCGCCAGCCGCAAGGCATTTTCCACCGAATCCGCCAAGCGAGGACGGAGATCGGCACGCATCACAAGACGGTCTACTACCACCTCTATTGTATGCTTCTTATTCTTATCAAGTTTGATCTCCTCGGAAATATCGTAGAGACTTCCATCCACACGAACACGAACGTAACCGCTCTTCTTCGCACTTTGAAAGACCTTTTCATGCATTCCCTTTTGCGCGCGCACCACGGGAGCCAGCACCATAAAACGTTCGCCCTCGGGGAATTCCATGATCTTATCAATGATGGTATCGGTAGACTGACGGCGGATCTCCTTGCCGCAAACGGGACAGTGAGGGATTCCGATCCGTGCGTACAAAAGACGAAGATAATCGTAGATCTCGGTTACCGTTCCCACGGTAGAGCGAGGATTTTTGGAAGTCGTCTTTTGGTCGATGGCAATGGCAGGAGACAAGCCCTCGATCAAATCCACATCGGGCTTGTCCATCTGGCCTAAAAATTGCCGTGCGTAGGAGGAAAGCGATTCAACAAATCGTCTGTGTCCCTCTGCGTAAATGGTATCAAACGCCAAGGAGGATTTTCCTGAGCCGGATAATCCCGTCAAGACCACAAGCTGATCTCTTGGAATTTCCAAATTGACGTTTTTCAAATTGTTCACGCGTGCACCGCGTATCACAATGGACTTTGGCATATATACACCTCTTCGTACAAAATCTATTTGCCTCTTCGAATTTCGGCAATCTTATCACGCAGATAAGCCGCCTGCTCAAACTCCAGATTCTTCGCCGCCGTCTTCATCTGACGGGTCAGCTCCTCAATCATCTTTTCTCTCTCCTTCGAGGACATCTTCTTCGTCTTCTCCGCCGTAGCGGCACGATCCACCTTCTTGCCGATTTCGATCACGTCACGGACGTCCTTGACGATGGTCTTTGGAATGATTCCGTGAGCTTCGTTATATTCCATCTGGATCCTTCTTCTACGCTCGGTCTCACGGATTGCCGCCCCCATAGATCCCGTTACGCTGTCGGCGTACATGATGACTTTACCGTTGGCGTTTCTTGCCGCACGACCGATGGTCTGAATCAAGCTACGCTCCGCGCGTAAAAATCCTTCCTTATCGGCATCAAGGATCGCCACAAGCGAAACCTCGGGAATATCCAATCCCTCTCGAAGAAGATTGATGCCAACCAGCACGTCAAATTCACCCAGACGCAGCGAGCGAATGATCTCCATGCGCTCCATGGTATCCACGTTATAATGAATATATTTGACGCGAATTCCGTTGTTCTCCAAATACTCGGTCAGATCCTCTGCCATTTTTCTTGTCAGCGTCGTAACCAGAACGCGCTCGTTTTTGGCACTACGCAGTCGGATCTCACCCATCAGATCATCCACCTGTCCTTCAATGGGACGAACCTCTACCTCGGGGTCAACCAAGCCCGTGGGACGGATCAGCTGCTCCACCGTATTTTCGGTCTTTTGCATTTCGTAGTCACCCGGTGTGGCACTGACATAAATGGTCTGATTCAGCTTCGATTCAAATTCCTCAAAGAACAAGGGACGGTTATCATAAGCCGAAGGCAGACGAAAACCAAACTCAACCAGGTTTTTCTTTCTTGCCGTATCACCACCGCTCATTCCGCGAACCTGAGGAAGCGTAACGTGAGACTCATCCACAAAAAGCAGGAAATCCTTCGGGAAATAATCCAAAAGCGTATAGGGGGTCGAGCCCGCGGGGCGACCCGCCAACACACGGGAATAATTCTCTACGCCCGAGCAGAATCCTACCTCACGGAGCATTTCCATATCGTATTTGACACGCTCCTCGATTCGTTGTGCCTCAAGAAGCTTTCCCTCGGATCGAAAGAATTCTGCCCGATCCACCATTTCCGAGAAAATTTCCTGAATCGCCTTTTCCTTTTTCTCTTGGGAAACCGCATAGTGCGTGGCGGGATAGATCCCCACGTAGCTGAGGGTTTGAAGCACCTCGCCCGTCACGATATTGATCTCGCAGATGCGGTCGATCTCCTCCCCAAAGAACTCAATGCGGAACGCTTTGTCCTGCATATTGGCGGGAACCACGTCAACCGTATCTCCTTGGACACGGAACTTGTCTCTTTCAAGCGCAATATCATTTCGGTCGTAGCTGATGGCAACCAGACGGCGAATCAATTCGTCTCGCTCCATGATCATACCGGGACGAACCGCCACAACGAGATCCTTGTATTCCACAGGATCTCCCAAGGAATAGATACAGGATACACTGGCAACGATGATCACGTCGTTGCGCTCAAACAAGGCAGAGGTGGCGCTATGGCGAAGCATATCAATTTCTTCGTTGATCAGCGCATCCTTTTCGATATACATATCCTTTCCCGGAATGTATGCCTCGGGTTGATAATAGTCGTAATAAGATACGAAATATTCCACCGCATTCTCGGGAAACAGCTCCCGAAACTCCGAGCAAAGCTGAGCCGCAAGGGTTTTGTTATGTGCCAGAACCAGCGTGGGCTTATTAACGTTCGCGATCACGTTTGCCATGGTAAAGGTCTTACCCGATCCCGTAACGCCAAGAAGCGTTTGGTTTTTCAAGCCCTGTCTGACACCTTCGGTCAGCTTTTCGATCGCTTGGGGCTGATCGCCGCTCGGCTGATATTCAGAATGTAATTTAAACGTTTGTTCCTTCATCTGCTTCACCGTACCGTATCAAAGATTTCCCTAATTTATCATCTTACTTCTTATTATACCACAGATATTTTAATAAATAAAGAGATTCTTTGATTTCATTTCATGAATTTTCCTATTGACTTTTTCTTTTCTTTACGTTATACTAATTATAGAACATTTGTTCTATTCTGTCAAGTCTGTCAAGGAGAATTATTTATGCATCGAATTATTCTTCACTCCGATTTGAATCACTTCTATGCATCGGTGGAATTGATGTCCCGCCCACATCTTCTATCAAGTCCCGTTGCTGTGGGAGGAGACGTGGAAGCACGCCACGGGATCATTCTGGCAAAGAACACCGTAGCAAGCGCATATGGTGTAAAAACGGGAGAGCCGATCTGGAGAGCGCGAGAAAAATGTCCACAGCTCATCCTATTTCCGCCAAGCTTTGAAAAATACACAGCGATTTCCGCCATGGCAAAATCAATCTATAGGCAATACAGCGATCTGGTGGAATCCTTTGGAATCGATGAATGTTGGCTGGATATTACGAGCATTGCCCGTGATTTTGACGAGGGTGTTGCAATCGCTCACGAGATTCGCCAAAAAATCCATCGAGAGCTTGGCGTTACGGTTTCAGTCGGTGTTTCCTTTAACAAAACCTTTGCGAAGCTTGCCTCGGATTTAAAAAAGCCAAATGCGGTGACCCGAATTGACCCCGAGCATTATCAGGCAATCGTTTGGTCTTTACCCATTGAAGCCTTACTGTTTGTCGGTCGTGCCACAAAAAAGGAGGTTGCACGGCTTGGTATCCGAACCATTGGAGATTTAGCAATCTTTGATGTGACGGTTTTAGAGCGTCTGCTCGGTAAAAACGGCAGATCTCTTTGGTTATCCGCCAATGGATTGGATTCCTCACCCGTTGTACCGTGTGAACAATCCCCCCCTATGCAATCTCTCGGCAATAGCATTACCACGCCTCGGGATCTGATTACGGAAAATGATGTTCAACTCGTTCTTCTCTCCTTGTGCGATACCGTATCCAACCGGCTCAGACAGTTAAATTTCGTTTGCAACACGCTAAAAGTCAGCGTAAAAAGCAATGATTTTTCTTATAAAGAACGGCAAATCCGTCTTCCGTATCCTACCAGAATCGCAGACGTTCTCTACAAAAACGCGCTACGGCTTTTGGAAACGGCGGATTTCCATTACGGCGAAAAGCCGATTCGCGCCTTGGGGGTCCGAACCTGCCAATTGGAATCTCCGCAAAATCTTCAGCTTGGGTGTCTTGAAGAGTACGGTTTTTGCGAAAAGCGAGAGGCTTTGGAAACCACCGCCGATCAAATCCGAACGCAATTTGGCGCACGAGCACTCCAACGTGGGATTATGTTGACCGACACTTCTCTATCACGCGCCGCCCGAGACTTGCGCGAATCCAATGAATACAGACAATAAAAAAACGTCAGATTCCGTAAAGAATCTCACGTTTTTATAACTTTGCCGATAAGCCGGGTTCTGTCGAGAACGGTCATCTATCTTCGCCGATCGTCACCGATCGGCTTCGGGTTTCCCCGTGCCACCTGCGGATATGCGTCGGGCAAACGATCCGACTACGGTGTTGCTTCGGATAGGGTTTACAGCAAACCTATGTTACCATAGGAGTGAGTGAGCTCTTACCTCGCTTTTCCATCCTTACCCTTGCGGGCGGTTTATTTCTGTTGCCCTTTCCCGGGAGTCGCCTCCGGCTGACGTTATCAGCTACCCTGCCCTATGAAGCCCGGACTTTCCTCACGGTAATACCTTTCGGCACCATACCGCGCGACCGTTTAGCAAAGTTACGGAAGTATTATAACACACGCGCGCCCGATTGTCAAGCAATCGGACGCGCTTCGCACAATTATTTTCCTTCGTTCTCATCCCCGCGGAACAAGAATTTGCGCATTTGGGGCGTTTTGAACAGGAAGAGCGCTCCTGCCGCCGTAAACACCATTTCGGGCAACATATATGCACCGTTATAGAGGAGGCTATAGAGCCAGCTATTGCTGGTAGAAAAGCCCTCCCAAAGCTCACCAAAGGAGTGGAAGATGGCAACGCCGCTTACGTAATGAAGAGCGAATCGCAAAACCATCACAAGAATGGTTCCTCCAAGAATCGCGCCGATTTTTTTGTTTCCGAAAACACCAGCCAGACACAGCACACTAAAGGCGGCGAGGTAATCAAGGAAGATACACGCGATCAGGGCAGTCGGTGTAAGACCCCAACCAAAAAGTCCGTCCATGAGAATTCCCTGTCCAAGCTGGATCAAAGAATAAACAAAGGACACTGCAAAGGCATTTTTCACACCGTAACGCAAGGAGAACACCACGATGGGAAGCATGGAAAGAACGGTAACCGATCCTCCCCAGGGAAACTGAACGAGCTTCAAAAAGCTGAGAACCGTCGCAAACGCGACCATAATGGCGCCTTCCGCCATCATTTTTGTGTTTTTCATAAAACACCTCCGATAAAAATTCAAAACCGCACGGAAATCTCCGTGCGGTTCAATCTTTATCCGATTCTGATTCTATCCACCTCAAGGACTTGAGGATCTCAGCTGCGCGCTTGCCGAATAGACGAATAGACGAATGCAATCTTCCTACGCCGGTATTATCCGTATCAGGTTAAAGGGTTTGGCTCATCACCATCTCAGCCATAAATGGGCACCCCTGATTTCTATGCGATTTTGTGAGCCTATTGTATCACAGTTTTTCTCACTTGTCAAGTATCCCTGTGAAATTTAATAATAGAAATTTGCGTTGACGCTCTTAATATCTACTGTGGAGAACACTTCCTCATCCAAGAGAATCTGATCCTTATACTGCTCAAGATAGTCAGTCAACAGAATGTTTTTCAGAGCAGGAAGGAACACGTAGGTTCCCGTGGTCGTACTGATAAAGAAATCCGAATTTTCGTTCTTTTTATAAGCACCTTCGTCCAGCTCGTAGCGCATAATAATATGAATTCCCTTCTCAGATCGAACCATTGCCGACTCACCGACATTCAGTTTAAAGAGCGCCTTTACGACTTCTTCAGAATGGAAGGAGGTGCTTTCAGTCAGATAATATCCGTTTTCGGCAGTTTCCATGACGGGATCCTCGCTATAATCCGCCACAAGCTGATCAAAGCCGTCAAAATCGTTTTCCTCAACCATTGCCTGAATTTGGGTTGCCGTATCAATCACGAGCTTCAGTTCGGTTCCCTCCAGATCCGCGATCACATCCTTACCGTTTTCATCCTTTACGGCTCTCCGCGTACCGTTCTTTTTGTCATAAGCAACCTTGCCGCTCTTGGTTACGTAGATCTGATCTCCGTTTTTGTCCTGAATCAGGGTACCTGCTTCGTCTTTTTTTGCGGTAGCGGAGGTATCGTAAGCAATACTTCCGTCCTTCTTATAGTAAATGTCCTGACCGTCGGTATCGGTTTCGTAAACGTAATCCTGGGTATAGAGGAAAACCTGCTTAAAGCGAGCATAGGTATCCTGATAATAATCCTCGATCAGGCGATCGGAAATCAGGTTTCCGTTCACACCAAACAGTTCGTCCTTCAGATAGGAAATCTTTGCTTCAAGTAAATAGGATTCCTTCAGCACGTTATAGTTTGCGCCGTATTGCCCGAGAATCGCATTCAAATTCGCTTTCGAGCCCTCTCCGTCCTCCTCAACCAATCGATCCATTTTTTCCTCAATCTCCTCCACGTAAGAGTCTGGAAGCTTCAGATTCATTTCCTTGAAAAGGTACATGGCGGCAAGGTAGTTCTTTGCCTGATCCAATACGGCATCGGTATAGTAGTCGTTATACGTGGTACCGTTCGAGTCGATCCATTGATCCCAATAGGAATCCGGCACAGCTGTCGCACCAAGGTAGTAAGAGGAGGTGATGGTTCCCTTCGTTCGGGACAGCAAAAGTTCAAACAAATTCACCGACATTTTGACGTTTTCCAGCTTCATCATGGTTTTTCCCTGCGAAGCACATCCGGCAAGACAGGACAAAACGCCAAGCAGTGCCAAGGAAAGTGCCAAAATTCGTTTTAAGGTTTTGATCATGATTTTGATCCTTTCTATTTTCATGGATTTGAAACATGGATCCAACGGATCACAAATAATTTTTTAGAATCTTTTCGTATTCACAGAAGAGGCGATACAACATTGCCGTTACGTCGTC
>JAZORA010000190.1:0-6771 GCA_045656365.1 Eubacteriales bacterium
GTAAATCACGTTGTTAAATTCAACGTAATCTATTGTAGTTTGAGACTGACCGTTTATAGTTATTGTTACCTTGCCGTTTTCGAACTTGTACGAAGATCCCTGACCTGCCGACGCGCTAAACGCACAGAGCTTTTCCTCGTACTCCGCTTTGGTGGAACTGCTCGTTACCATCTCTATTTGCTGCTGAGCAAACTCTGCACCGAGCTCAGAAGACGGGAAGAGCATTTCCAGCATACCTTGTGCTTCTGCTGCTTTCAGCATTCCCCAATATTGATCGGTAACGACAGTTTCGGTTCGGGAATATGTATATTCCTTGCCATTTACAACGGTGCCCAAAACCCAAAGAGTTGCCGCGCTGTTTTCGTCATAGTACCAATAAGTATGTTCTGTGTTCATTGGAGCATTTTCGGAATAATAATAAATTGTTGTGCCGGAAACCTTGAGATAATTTTTGCCGTCTATATGATCAAATGCGTTTGCATTTCCCATATAATATATCGTTTGTAAAGGATAAGCAAATGCATCTCTTCCGACCTTAAGCACGGTTTCCGGAATAACAATATTTGTTAATTCAGAGCACCCATAGAACGCTTCTGCGCCTATTGTCTGAAGAAGACTGTTGGTTGAGAATTTTACGTCGGCAAGTGAATCGCAGCCCCAGAATGCGTAATATTTTATGTCAATGACCCTATCGGGAATCACAATGCTTGAGAGCGATGTGCAAGCGGTAAATGCGTATTCGTCAATAACGCTGATATTTGCGGAAAGTCTGATCTCCCTGAGAGAGGAGCATCCTGAAAATGCGTTTTCTTCGATTGAGGTTACGCTGTCAGACATCGTAACGGTCTCTACGGTTTTAAAGCCGCTGAACTGATATTTTCCGATAGCCGTTAATGAAGAGGGAATGGTGATCTCGGTAAGTGCGCTGTAACCGTTAGCGGTCTTAAAGAAGATGTTCTCAAAGCCGATCCAACCGTGCAACGTGATGTTGCACCAGCTTTCAACAGTACCGTTGTAATAAACGTTCGTGACTTCGCTGAACGCACTTCCGGCAGATCCGCCCCAAGGCGCCTTGCCAAGCTCCTCAATCGTGCTCGGAAGAGTAATGTTTTCCAAATCTGTGCAATTGTAGAACGAGTTTCTGCAAAGGAACTTATATCCCTCGGGAATAATTATTTCTTTAAAGCTTGAATTTCTAAATCCCTCAGCGTCAATGCCAAGCACGGGTTTACCGTTATAGCTGGTGGGGAGAGTGATAATCTCCGTCGTAATATTGTTGCCACCGATTGTGTATCCGATAACCTCACTGTTCTCATCGTATATGGACAAAAACATATATTTTGACCTGATAAATTCAACGTTCGATCCTTCAGCGGCGTAGATATACTTTTGGCTCTCGGAGTCAATATTCTCAACCGTATAGCTCGTATCGCCAAGCTTAGGCAATTCTATCTCTACGTAGCTGGAGCAGCTCGAGCAGTTAGCCGATGCTCTACCAATCGTATCTTCGGTAGGTATTTGTAAGACGTCCCACGCCTCGGCGCTATGCCCCGTCTTATCGGTATACTCGTGCTCGTACTCATTGCAAACCTTGCAATAACGAAGCTTGTGACCTTGAGATGAGCAGGTTGCCTCACTCTCAATCTGCCAATCGTTGAATTCATGACCTAAGGGCTCGGACTCCACAACATCACGATAAGCGCAGTTTTTGCAAACTCTCTCAACAGTTCCCGCAGAGGTACAGGTTGCCGAAACGGGATAAACGTCGAAATCGTGAGTCTCGCACTCCTTATTTTCGCATCCGGTAAACGCAAATACGCCAATTGCCAAAACAGCAATCAGAAGCAAAACGCCTATCATGGAGCTAAATCTTTCTTTACTATTCATTTTTGTTGTTCCTCCGTTTTTTATTTATTTTGTAATGAAACTAAAAAAACAAATGCTTCTTCCACTAAAATTGAATCATATTTTTTGTTCTCATATTACAAAAAAGAGCGCCAACCGCAGTTAACGCTCCAAAAAATGCAAACTCCGATTGTCGCTGAACAAAACTTAATAAAACAGAAGCATTCTTGCTTTTCGTCGTTAGAATTTGGAAAAAATGCAAATTCCAATTTGACGAAAAGCACTAAGCGCAAAAAGAGTGTAATACCCCCATACACAAAAATGCTTCAAAAGATTAAGGTGTGTTCAGCGTGTTTATTATACCACAATTTTATGAATAATTCAAGGCGTTTTAATTTTAATATATTTGAGAAATTGCTTGAAAAACAAATTTGCAAATTAGACACATGAGTTCAAGTCTATATTGAGACAGGGGACTGAGACATACGTGAGACAGGGGAAGGTTCTCTGTCCTAAATCACCCCTCCCCCAGATTGCTTCGGCAGTCTGGGGGATTTTATATTTCGTGCCGTGAACACAGCGACCGATTTTTACGTTCTTCTTCAAATATTTACTTGAAAAGCCAACGGCTCTATGCTATAATATAACCATCCCTTTTTCCGCAAGGCAGGGAACTCTCATTCTATACAACAGGAAAACGATATGACAACAAAACAACACGCGCAAAACCGTTGGCTGATTCTTGCCGTTGGCGTGGCAAGTATGCTCTTTGCGGGAATCCTTTACGCCTGGTCGATTTTAAAGATTCCCTTTGCCACGGAGAGCGGCTTTTCGCCCTCCACTCTCGCCCTCAACTTTACCTTTACCATGTGCTTTTTTTGCATCGGCGGCTTCGTGTCAAGTCAGCTTGTGCGGATCTTGGGAACGAGAGGAACTGTGGTATTGTCGGGCGCGATGGCGGGTCTTGGCTTCGTCCTCTCGGGACTCTTCGGTTCGACTTCCCCCATCGTGCTCTTCGTCACCTATGCCTTCATGGCGGGACTTGGCATCGGCATGGCGTATATCGTCATCATCTCGACGGTTAATTCCTGGTTCCCCGATCGCAAGGGACTGTCCTCGGGCGCGCTGATGATGGGCTTTGGCGCAAGCACGCTGATCCTCGGAAATCTTGCCTCCGCCCTTTTTGAGAGCAGCCTCGGATGGCGGAATACCTACGTGGTGATCGGCGTTGCCATTGCTGTAGCGCTGTTCCTTGCCTCCTTCGTGATCAAGCGCCCTACTGAGGACGTGGTACTGCCCGAGAGAAAGGTTACAAAATCGGCGCGGAAGGAAAGCTTTGAGGCGCGGGATTATACGCCATCCGAGATGGTTCGCCGCTTTACCTTCTGGCGCGCGTTCGTGGCGCTCGTCTGCATTACGGCGGTGGGAAACTCGGTCATCAGCTTCGCGCGGGATCTGGCTCTGTCGGTCGGCGCGGACGCCGCTCTTGCCACGACTCTTGTGGGTGTTCTCGCGGTTTGTAACGGACTGGGACGGATCATTACGGGCGCGGTATTTGACTCCATGGGACGCCGCTTTACCATGATCGCGGCAAATATCCTGACCATCTTTGCCGCGGGCGTGACTCTTCTGGCGGTCAAGATGGGATCGCTTCCGCTGTGTGTGATCGGACTTTGCCTGACGGGTATGTCCTACGGAACGTCTCCCACCGTTTCTTCTGCCTTCACCTCGGCGTTTTACGGGCAAAAGCATTTTGCCGCCAACCTGAGCATCAGCAATTTCAATCTGATGGCGGCTTCCTTTATCGCCACCGCCTGCTCGGCACTTCAGGTGTCAAGCGGAGGTTATACCGCTCCCTTCATTCTGCTCCTTGCCCTTGCGACTGTTGCGCTCGGGCTGAATTTCAGTATTAAGAAGCCTTAAATCAAAAGCGCTTATGACGTTTGTCATAAGCGCCTTTTGTTTATTTCCACTCTGCCAAAATGTTTTTCAAAATATCGATCTCTTCCAAAAGCTCCTTGCCCTTGTCGGTTTCTTTTACCAGAATCCGCTTGTCGTAGCCGCGGAGCAGGCGAACCTCACTTCGCAGATCGGAGGCATTCTTCACTACGTCATCGCTGGAGGTGAAGGGCTGATGGCACTTGAGATAGAGGCCCTCGGAGTTGCTGATCAGCGTGTAGCCGGCAATTCCCGTTCTTTCGTGATACGCCTTGGAAAGCCCGCCGTCGATGGTGATATGACGGCAGTTTCCGCTCTCGGGGCTTTCTCCCTCCTTGACCTTGACGGGCATGTGACCGTTGACGATCACCGAGTACTTTCCATGGATGCCGAATTCGGCAAGAACACGCAGACAAAACGCCTCGTCTTTCACCTGATTATAGTATTCGTCCTTTTTCTCCTTTTCGGAGTAGCCCTGAAAATACTTGGTGTAGACACACATTTTGTCACGACCGAACAAGGGGGATTTTTTGCCGCACCAAAGATACCACATAAAGTCCACCGAGTAAGCATCGCCCTCGGCGGCGTCCCGAACCAGACGGTCGAGACGGTCGTAGAGTGCCCGACCGCTAAAGTGATCCTCTCCCACGGCAATTGCGGAAAAGCTTCCATCCTCCTCGGTGGGGACGCAGCCGTGCATGATCAGATTGTCGTTTGCCACCAGATACATGCTGCCTCGCTTTAATAGCATTCGCATGTGCTCTCCCAAACGCTTGCTGTTTTGGAATTCTTCACGAAGAACCTCCACAAGCCGCCATTCCTTTTCGGTTAGCGTGCTGGAGGGATAGAGCGCCCGATCCGCCATGTCAAATTCGGGATGCGCCTCGATGAGGCGGTTTTCCAGCTTCAGCTGGATCACCGTAATGGCTTTGGTCATACGGGCAAGGGTCTCGTCCTTTTCAAAATCGCTTTCCTCGCCGTAAATATCGGAAATACGGAAGGATTCGCAGGGATCGTTTCCGTACTCCTCCTCGGCAAAGGTGACGAGAGGACGGAGATTGATGCCGTAATTTTCAATGACCTGCAGGTTTCTGTAAACGCAGTTGATACGAATGACGTTGCAAAGACATGCGGGATTTCCAAAATACGCGCCCATCCACAGTACGTCGTGGTTGCCCCATTGAATGTCAAAGGTGTGGAAGCGCTGGAGCTCATCCATGATCAGGTCACCGCCGTTTCCTCTGTCGTAGATGTCTCCCACGATGTGTAAGTGATCGACGGCAAGGGTCTGGATCAGGCGGCACATTTCGATGATAAATCGATCGGCATTTCCCAGCTCCACGATGCTGGAAACAATGTTTTCGTAATAATTTGCTTTGTTGATGCTATGCTCGGGCATGTTGATCAGCTCATCCATGATGTAGCGATAATCCTCGGGCATTGCCTTTCGCACCTTGGAACGGGTGTATTTTGCCGAAACCAGCTTGGAGACCTCGATCAGATGGAAGATGGTTTCCCGATACCACGCCTCGTCATAAGCCGAATCGTGTGCGCGAAGAACCCGTTCGGGGTAATAGATCAGCGCAGCCAGACGGTTCTTTTCGGTTACCAGCATCCGATTGCCAAAGGTGAGGTCGATCTTGGTACGGATCACGCCCGAGGCGTTCCGTAAAATATGTAAAAAGGTTTCGGATTCTCCGTGAATGTCGCTGAGAAAATGCTCCGTTCCCTTGGGAAGGTTCAGGATGGCTTTGAGGTTGATGATCTCGCTGATAACAGCCTGAGGGGAGGGATATTGCTTAGCAAGTAACCGTTGAACACCCGTATGATTCATAAACGCCTCTCTTTCCCCCAAAAGGGTAGGAACTTATTCTATGTAAAATTATACCATAAAACCGAAGAAAAGTCAAAGGTTTTGGAAAAAACGGCAGAGAAAGACCGTTGGCGCGTCGGTATCGCTCGACAAGAATCTCGATTTTTTAAGAAAAACCGCGTAGGCAGAGTATGAACTCAGCCTACGCGGTTGCTTATTTTTTCTCTTGAATCTTGAGCCAAAGGGCATCGGAGAGGGCGGTGAAGTCCTCAACGCTCAGCTTTTCTCCGCGGATATCTGCCGAGTGTCCGAGGGAGAGAATGATCTCGGTCAGCTCCTCCTTCGTCAGCTCACCAAATACCGACGAGAGGGCGTTGGGCAGGGTCTTTCTACGCTGCTCGAAGGCGGCGCGGATGGTGCGGAAAAAGGTAGGCTCGTCCTTTGGCTTATGGGGACGATCCTTATGCAGACGGATCCGCACGACGGCAGAATCCACCTTGGGGGCGGGAATAAAATTCCCGGCGCTGACCTTGAAGAGCTTTTCGGGCTCACCGTAATAGTGAAGAACTGCCGTGATGGCACCGCAATTCTTTCCGCCGGGAGCGGCGCAAAGACGGTCGGCGACCTCGGATTGGATCATGACGGTAATGGCGTCGAAGGGAAGCCCCGATTCGAGGAGCTTCATGAGGATCGGTGTGGTGATGTAGTAGGGAAGGTTGGCGCAAACCGAAACGGGACCCTTCTCAAAATAGGGAGCGAGGATCGCGCGAAGATCCGCTTTCATCACGTCCTCGTTGATGATGGTTACGTTTTTATATCCGTCCAAGGTATATTTCAGAACGGGAATCAAGCCTCGGTCGATCTCCACGGAAACCACGTGATCGTAGCGTTCGGCAAGCTCCCGTGTCAGGGAACCGATGCCGGGACCGATCTCAAGGACGGTACATTCTGCCCGATCGGAGCAGCTGTCGGCGATATCCTCAACGATCATACGATTGGTCAGAAAATTCTGACCGAACTCCTTGCGGAAGTTGATGGAGAACATTGCCATGACCTGCTTGATGGTTTTGATGTCACAAAGATTCATACAATATCTTCCTTTGCTTTCGATACTTACTGAAAAACTCCATTGCCAAGGCAATGGAGTTTTGGAGCTGGTGATGTGACTCGAACAC
>JAZORA010000191.1:0-4250 GCA_045656365.1 Eubacteriales bacterium
AATTCAAAGAGCCACGGGCACTCCTCCTTGCCCTGAGTGATTCCGTCGCTGACCATCACGATCACGTCCCCCGCATCCAGGGAAATCCGAATGGTTTTGGTATCGGGCTCCTCAAGGATCCCAATGGGCACGGTTCTCGAACGAATCTTGAAGAGTCCGCCGTCGCGGAACACGTAGGTGGGCGCCGCGCCGCTCTTATAAAAGGTAGCGCTTCCCCCGAGAAGATCCAGCTCCATCAGATCCACCGTTGCCGAGCATTCGTGCAGGCTTCCGCCGCCACGGTTTCTCAAAAAGCCGTTCAGCATGCGGATCGCCGTTTCGGGCGCGTTGCCCGAGGACACAAGCGTTTTCAAAAAAGAGCCGCAAATCCCCGACGTCAAGCACGCCTCCCGTCCCGACCCCATTCCGTCGCTGACGAGAGCGAAAAACCGTCCCTCTCGATTCTCAAAGGCGGCAACCGTGTCTCCGCAAAACTCGCTCTCTCCCTTGGCACAAACCGTTCGCTCCGCAAAGGTAACGCGCAACGTCTCCCGCTCCAAAAGAAGCAAGGTGGGCGAGCCATCTGCCCGAATCGTTCCCTCGTCAAAAAGAAGTCCGAGACT
This sequence comes from Eubacteriales bacterium, assembly GCA_045656365.1. Classification (GTDB taxonomy): domain Bacteria; phylum Bacillota; class Clostridia; order Oscillospirales; family CAG-272; genus HGM12713. The sequence goes on from JAZORA010000191.1 coordinate 603, forward strand.
CTCCTCCGCGATTCTGCGAACCGTCTCCCGCTCTCGCTCCAGGGTCTGACGACCGTCCGCCCAAATCAGCACGCTCCGCCGCTCCGCTCCAAATACACACGCCCCCGTCAAGGGAAGCCCCGGCTGATTCAGTGCCTCACACAGAGCCGAGGTTTTTTCGGCATCCACCTCAAAAGCTCTCCCCTCCCTTACCATCGAGGTGGCAAGAAGATCGGAAAGAGATTCGTAATCCAGCGCGAAGATCTCCGTACGGTCCTCCGCCGCCCGCGCCCGTTGATAGAGCGAGGCGTGATAATTGATCTCCTCTAAAATTTCGGGGATCCGCGCACACCGATTCCGAAGCTTTTCGCTCACGTCCTCCCGTGCGACCTGCCCTTTGCTTTGCAGGGCAACACACAGACCTCCGATCTCCGAGGCGGTACGGCAATAATGCTCCTCCCAGCAATGAGGATGCTCGGGACAGCTGGCACAGGAGGACTCCACGGCGCGCTCACAGATCTGCCAAAGATCTGCCTGAGTAGGGGCGCACAGATCCTTTCCAAGTGCCAAAAAATGCTCCGAAAGAGAGCGAAAGCTCTCGCAAAGCTCCTTGATCCGCCCATGGCTCTCGGAGAGCCGCTCCACCGCCAGAGCCTCCTCCGAGCAGGGCATACAAACGGTCGCCGCCATCGTTGTTTCGTCCGCCGTCGCCTTCTCCTCCACGGCGGAAGCCGTCGCACTTTTTTCGTCCGACGAAAGGAAAAGCTTGTCCACCACACCAAACAGAAAGCAAGAGGAAAGAATTGCCGCAAGAGGTCCTCCCAGAACCCCCAAGCCGCTTACGTACACGCTCCACGCCAATCCAACCGATGCCGCCGCGCCGATTGCCAACGCACGAAAGGCACCGCCAAACACCCCAAAGCTTAAGGCGGCAAAGGCAAACATGGGAGAAAGCTCAGGCGAAACCAGAAGTCCGCCCACCATTCCCGCGATCATTCCCCAAAGCATGCCGCTTCGTCCCGTCACGTACAAGGTAAAAAGCATACAGCCGAAGATTCCAAGGGACACGCCGTAAAGCTTGGCGTCTCCCACCGCAAAGAGCAGAGCCGCCGCCAACGCGATCTCTCCCCAAAGCCGCCATGCCTCGCCCGTCTGTCGGGAGGTGAAAAATCCGCCAAGCAACAGCACCGACACGGGGGCAACGAGAACCGAGAGAATCGTTCCATATAGATCGTAGAACAAAAATCCCCCCTCGATCAGCCGATAGATCCCCACCGAAAACGCTCCGATGCAGGAGGTTGCCATACGCAGACTGATATGCTCGGAAAAGAGCGTGGGATAAATCGCCCCGATGGTTTTTTCGCCCGACCCCTCGCCGTCCTTCGACTCCCACGGCGTATCCAGCACCAGACGAACCAACAGGCGGATCAGAAGAATGGCGCTGTACACACCGATCCAAAGAAGACGCGCCTGTCCTTGCCAAGCCGCCAGGCAAAGCCCCGCAAATACGTAAAAAGCACGGCGGTCGGTGGCAGAGAGGAGCGCGATACCAAAGGGCTTTGCCCCAAAGGGCAGTGCCGCTCCCCCCAAGAGATATCCCCAGAGGGCGTACATCGTTCCCCAAAATACACTCTGAAGAAAAGCGCCGACCCGCCCTTCTCCTTGCTTTTTTTCTGCTTTCACCGAAGCCGTCGTTTCGGTGGTTTGTTTTTCATTCCCCTCTTCGGCGGGGGAGAGGATCGCCTCCTCCGTAAGGCTCACCTTTCTCTCGTTGGCATCCATATTCTGATTCCTTTCTTTTTCCTTTTCGTTTCTTTTTCGTCCTTTGATTTTGGAATCATTCTATCAAATTTCCAAACGCCGCCCTGTCGTTTCCCGTCTTTTCCTAAAAATTTCCCTAAAAATTCGTTCGATCTTTTTTGCGCTTTTTCCCCGTCCGGTGCTCTTCTCCGTGGAACGCCCTCTTTTGGAGAGATAAAATACCGCTGACCACCAGCATGCCTCCGAAGATTTTTCTCAACAGGCTCTGGTCGATTCTTGCGGAGCAATAGCTCCCCAGAAGAGCGCCGAGAAGTCCGCCCGCCGCCATCAGACCCACGATCCCCCAAAAGATCCTTCGCTTCCGCAGATGAACCGTCATGGAAGCGCCCGCCGAAAACAGAAAAAAGAGAAGATTCATTCCCTGCACCGTCAGCTGGGGAAGCTCGGTAAAGAGGGCAAGATAAATCACGAAGAGACCGCCGCCTCCCACGCCCATGCCCGACAGGATCGATATCAAAAACGCCGCGATTGCTTTTCCTATCATACGCCCCTCCTACCGAATGATCAAAAGGATTCCCGAATAGATCACCAACGCCCCGAACAGCTTTTTGAGAACCGAGCCCCGCATCCGTCCCAAAAGGACTCCGCCAAGAACACCGCCGATCACGGCGGGGAGCGCGTAAATCCCAAAGCCATCGAGCGCCAAGTGCCCCGCCTTGGCATAGCGAACGCAGGACAAGACGGAAATAGGGAGCATCACACAAAGGGCATTGGCGTAAAGATCCCGACTCTTCCCCTCTTCATACCCCAGACGGGACGCCAAGGCGAACACGATGAGAATCCCTCCGCCCGCGCCGAGAAGTCCGTTGACAAATCCCGCCAACGCCCCCATACCCAGCCAATAGATGCCGTCTCTCCCACGCAACATGATCCGTTCCTGAATTTGCTCCTTCATCCTTTTTCCTATCCTCCCCCTCGTAAAAAAACCGCAAAAACGCCTTGCAAGAATTCAGTTTTTGTGTTATAATATAGGATGAGTTATTATCGGATCATCTATTCCTTCCGGGGGATTCCCATCAAGGAATGATCTGCCATGAATAAAACATCTTAAGTTATAAAAAAGGAGGCATTCCTCATGGCTCAAAAAAAAGGATCGGGACAGAAAAACACCACCTCTGCTTCGGCAAAAAAATCCTCGGGCCCCGCTCGAAATAAGCGAGTCACCGCGGCGAGCAAGAAGGCGACACGTGTCGCCAGAAGCACGGCGGCAAAAATTCTCCCTTATATTTTTATGGTCTTGGCGCTGATCCTTGCCGTTTGCTTTTTGATCATATACGTACTGGGGCTTGACGACGGAGCGGGTATGCTGGGCTACGGACTCTGGTGGCTCTTGGGCGGTCTCTTGGGCGGCGGCGCGGCATTTTTGCCCCTGCTCTTCGGATACCTTGGCGTAAAATGGTGCATCTATAACGTTCGCTGGAAGGAGTCGGACTTTTCTCCCTCCTCCGCAAACTACGAGGCATACCGCAAAGCAAAATCCCGTATGGCGCTCCAATCCACCATGTCTTGCCTGACTCTTTTGATGATCTCGGTCATGTTTGGTATTTTCCCCGAATATTCCTCTCTGGATCTGGCTGAAATGTGGATGGACAGTGCCGAGGAGCTGTTCATGGGCGGCGGCGTGCTGGGTAGCTCCCTTGCCTGCCTGATGATCATGGCGTTTGAGACGGTCGTGTCCATCATCATTCTCGTCCTTCTTCTTCTCCTCTTTGCGATCCTCGCCATCGGCATTACCCCCGATTACATCATTGGAAAGGCGGAGGAGCGCCGTCTTGCCCGTGCGGAGGAAAAGCTGAAGGAGGAGAAAAACGCGCCCGCCAAGGCATCTGCCGCGGCAGCGGTTCCCCC
>JAZORA010000192.1:0-7833 GCA_045656365.1 Eubacteriales bacterium
CACTTCAGAGAGTGGATTTTCGCAAGACAGCGTTATTGGGGTGAGCCCGTTCCCGTGGTACACGGGGAGGACGGTGAGATCCACGTGCTGGACGACGAGGAGCTTCCTCTGGTGCTTCCCGAGCTGGAAAACTACAAGGGAGAGGGCGGAAAAGCTCCCCTTGAGAACGCCACCGAGTGGAAGAATTACGACAAGAACGGCGTAAAGGGTAAGAGAGAGACCTCTACCATGCCGGGCTCTGCAGGATCCAGCTGGTATTTCCTGCGCTACATCGATCCTAAGAATGATAAGGAATTCGCAAATCAGGAGCTTCTTAAGCACTGGATGCCCGTTGACCTTTACATCGGCGGACCCGAGCATGCGGTAGGACACCTGATGTATTCCCGTATCTGGAACCGCTATCTTTACGATAAGGGCCTCGCGCCCACCAAGGAGCCCTTCAAGAAGCTCGTGCATCAGGGCATGATCCTCGGCTCCAACGGAATCAAGATGGGTAAGCGTTTCCCCGAGTTTGTAGTCAACCCCAGCGACGTGGTTCGTGATTTTGGCGCGGATACCCTTCGTCTTTACGAGATGTTTATGGGTCCCCTTGAGGTCTCCAAGCCTTGGAGCGATCAGGGTGTTGAGGGCGCGAGACGTTTTCTTAACCGCGTATGGGCGTTCTTCACCGAGTCCGAGAATATCGTGGACGGTGAGGTTCCCGCATTGGAGAAGATCTACCACAAGAGCGTGAAGAAGATCACCGAGGACTTCGAGAAGCTTGGCTTCAACACGGCGATCTCTCAGATGATGATCTTCGTGAACGCGGTTTACAAGGAAGGCAAGTGCTCGAGAGAGTACGCCGAGGGACTCATCAAGATGCTGTCCTGCATCTGTCCTCATATCGGTGAGGAGCTTTGGGAGATTCTCGGACATGATACGACCATCGCGTACGAGCCTTGGCCCACCTATGACGAAGCCAAGACGGCAGACGATACAGTGGAGGTCGTGGTACAGATCAACGGTAAGGTTCGCGGAAAGATCAGCGTAAGCGTGGATCTTCCCAAGGAAGAGGCTCTGGCGATCGCCAAGGCGGACGAAAGAGTGGCTGCGGCAATCGACGGAAAGACCGTTATCAAGGAAATTGTGGTTCCCAACAAGATCGTGAATATCGTTGTAAAATAAATTAAAAAAAGTATTGACAAAGCAAAAGAAATCGTGTATAATATTATTCGATTTAATTGTCTCTGGCAATCGCGGAGGGAGGGAAAACAGAAAATGGCAGAAATCAGAGTGAAAGAAGGCGAGTCCCTGGACAGCGCACTTCGTCGCTTTAAAAGAGCAATGGCTCGTTCCGGCGTCCTCACCGAGCTTCGCAAAAGAGAGCATTATGAGAAGCCCAGCGTAAAGCGCAAAAAGAAGTCGGAAGCCGCTCGCAAGAGAAAATATAAGTAATTTTCTTTTCAAGTAACAAGTAACGGGATTGCAATGCAATCCCGTTTTTGTTATGCTTTTTTGTTTTAGGGCAGACCGATCAGATTCAAGTCCCAAGCGGGGACGTAGGGGTAGCGGCGCAGATAGAGACGGTAGTCGGGCGCCATTTTGTGAAGAAGAAGAGGTAATTCGAAAAGGTCCTCGCTTCGATGGTATGCCGATATGAGCAGACGGGGGCGGTGGGAGAGAATCGTTTCTCTTGAACCGAGCAAGGCTTCCGCCTCCGCGCCCTCCACGTCGTATTTGATATAGTCTACTGCCGCTCCTCCCAACACCGAATCCAAGGGAAGTGCTTCTACCTCTACCTGCTTTCCCGTGGCAAAAGCGCCTGCGTTGCGGTTGCCGCTGGCGGCAAAGGAGAGAGTGTCTCTCTTCGACCACGCCGCCGCATGGGTGGCAATGACGCGCGGACGGTCCAAGCCCTTGGCGAAATCCGAAAGCTTTCGGAAGTTTCGGCGGTCGGGCTCCATGGCGTATACCGTGTCAAGTGCGGGGGCATAGCCCATCAGCTCCCGTACGGTGTCGCCGTTATACGCACCGAGATCGGCGGCGGTATGGATCGAATCCGCCCGAAGCAGATCCCGATAAACCTCGTCCTTTGAGGATTCGGCATCTCGCAAATAGCCGATTCGTCCACTCAGCTTATAATATACTACGTTCCTAAAGATTCGACGGGATTCCTCATCTGCGAGAAGGGAATACGCCTCCTCCAGCTCTCTGCGATGCGCTCTCGCAAAATCCCACGTAAAAAGATTACTTCCGCAAACGGGCACGTCGGGGGCATAAAGCTCACACTCAGTGTCCACTCGGTCGAAAAGAGCCAGTACGTCGGGCAGAGAAGAGCCAAAGGATAGAAGAACGATCAGATTCTCCGCACCGTATTTTTTCTTTACGTCGGTGTAGCTGAGCACGGTCTTTCCGTGAAAGGAATGCCCACGTACAAAGCCGTCGCTGGCAAAGACGTCGGAAACCTCGATCCCGTACCGCTCGCAGACAGAGAGGATCTTGTCGGCGCCGTTTCCCATGCCGTACAGAACGATCGTTTTATCTGTGCCCTGAAGATGATGCCAAAGGTCGGTTTGATGCGAAAAAATCATAGTCACTCCTTGACTTTTTTGTGGTCTTATGATATCATTATATATTATAGTTGAAATAAACCGTGGACTTGCTACAACACATTTTAACATACGACGGAGGAAAAATCAAGATGGATTGCATTTTTTGCAAGATCGCAGAGGGAACGATCCCCTCGAATAAGGTTTACGAGGACGAGTTTTGTCTCGCCTTTCATGACATCAATCCTCAAACGCCCGTGCACGTTCTGGTGATCCCCAAGCTCCATATCGGCTCCACCGACGAGGTAAGCGCGGAGAACAGTACCGTGGTTGCCAAGATCTTTGAGGCGATCCCCACCGTAGCACGCCTTGCGGGTCTTGAAAACGGCTACCGTGTTATCACCAACTGTGGAGAGGATGCTTGCCAGACGGTAAAGCATCTGCATTTCCACGTGATGGGCGGTAAGCGTCTGCCCGAGCAGATGGGGTGAGCATGGGACCCGGATTTGGCGGTCCCAATGTGGGAAAGGACCTATATAATAACAGACCCCGGCCTCCTCGCAATATTCTGGATGTTCCTCGATATCTGTGGGAGCTGGTGCGCGGCTTTTTTGGACGACTGGCCTACATTTTTCAAATGGTTTGGGAGACGGGCCATTGGCTTTTGATCTCTCTTTTGTTGGTTTCGATCTTACTCGGTGTGATGCCGGTCATCAGCTCGCTGATCTCCAAGGAGATTCTCAACGAGCTTCAGGACGTGATTACGGCGCGGGCTTCTGCCACCTCGGGGGAGGTTCCGTTCGTGGCAACCTTCTGGGGCTCGGCGGTGATGCTTCTGTTGATCGCCTCGTTGGTTTATCGCGTGCTTCACCACGTGATGGATCGCCTATACGTTGCGATCAATCGCATTGCGGGTGAAAAGGTCGTGCGTCACGTGCGTGTGCAGATCATGAAAAAGGCAAAGGAGCTGGATATTTCCGCCTTTGATCTTCCGGAGTTTTACGAAAAGCTGGAGAATGCCAACCGTGAGGCGGGCAATCGTCCCGTTGCCGTTCTTGGCGCCACCTTTGATGCCCTGAGCCGTCTGATCAGCCTTGCCAGCTATATCGTTATTTTGGCGACTGCGCCCGGTATGTGGTGGACGGCACCCGTGATGATCCTCGTGTCGATCCCTACGGCGATCGTGAACTTTAGTTACCGTCGCAAAACCTTCTTATATATGCGCGACCGTTCCAAGGAGCGCCGTCAGATGAACTATTATTCCGAGCTGATGGTTAACAAGGATATGGTCAAGGAAATTCGAATGTTCGATCTGTCCGACCGCTTTATTGAGCGCTACGATACCGTGTTTGGGAAGTATTACGCAGGACTTCGGAAGCTGATCGTTCGTGAAAGTGTCTGGCACGTTGTGCTGATCTTCCTGTCTACCATCGTGAACTGCGTGTTCTTCGCGCTGATTGCCATTAAGGTATTCGACGGGACGCTGCAGATCGGAGACTATTCGCTCTATACGGGTGCGTTGACCTCCATTTCCACCTCGGTGGCGGCGTTGATCCGAATCACCGCCTCGGTGTACGAGGGAACGCTCTTTATTGATAACCTGATCTCCTTCATGAAGGTGAAGCCCACGGTCGTTCCCCTGACCGAGACCCCTGCCAAGGTAGAGCATGGCAAGCCTCATACCATCGAGTTTGAGAACGTCAGCTTCTCCTATCCGGGAAGTGACCGTCTGGTGCTCGATCACATCAGCCTCAAGTTCCGCCCGGGCGAGACCGTGGTGCTTGTAGGACTGAACGGTGCGGGAAAAACCACCTTCATTAAGCTTCTGACCCGTTTGTACGATCCCACCGAGGGACGGATTCTCTTGGACGGAAAGGATCTCAGAGAATACGATCCCCGAGATCTTTACCGTATGTTCGGTATCATCTTCCAGGACTTTGGAAAGTATGCCGTCAGCGTGACCGAGAACGTGAAATTCGGTGACGTAACCCGTGAGGGAAGTGAGGAAGAGGTTCACGCCGCGGCAACGGCAGCAAATGCGGCTGATTTCATTTCCCGTTTGCCCGACGGCTACGAAACGCCCCTGATGCGGTATTTTGAGCCCAACGGAATCGAGCTTTCCATCGGTCAATGGCAAAAGCTTGCCATCGCCCGTGCCTTCTACAGTCAGTCGGATATCCTGATTCTGGACGAGCCTACGGCTTCTCTTGACCCCATCGCGGAGCAGGAGATCTTCAATCAATTCGACCAGCTCCGTCAGGATAAGACCACCATTTTCGTGTCTCACCGACTGTCCAGCGCCACCGTTGCCTCAAAGATCGTGGTTCTGGAATACGGAAAGCTCATCGAGGAGGGAACCCACAAGGAGCTGATGGAAAAGGAAGGACGCTACTTTGAGCTGTTCACCACGCAGGCTCGCCGATATCTGGAGGAAACCGAAGAGGAGTCTCTCAAGGATCACTCATAATTTTCGGCTTTTTCTTAAAAACCATTGACAAAATTTTCAATATTTAATATAATAATTCATTGAAGAAACATAGTGAAAGGTGTATTGACATCATGCAAGTAAAAGTAGTAAAATTTGGCGGAAGCTCTCTTGCGGACGCAGAGCATTTCAGACAGGTTGCCTCCATCATTAAGGCAGATCCTGCCCGTAGATACGTGGTTCCCTCTGCCCCCGGCAAGCGCTTTAAGGAGGATATCAAGGTAACCGATATGCTCTATGAGTGCTACGAGAAGATTCGCAACCATGAAAACATCGACGAGCTGTACGATCGCATTAAGGATCGTTACAACGGCATCATTGCCGATCTCGGTATGAATTTTGATATCAGCGGTGAGCTGGAATACGTAAAGAATGCCATGATGCACCGCTCGGGCCGTGACTTCGCCGCTTCCCGCGGAGAGTACCTGAACGGCTTGATCCTCTCCAAGTATCTGGGTTATTCCTTTATTGACGCCGAGAACGTGATCTTCTTCCGTGAAAACGGAACCTTTGACGAGGAAAAGACCAACCGTGTTCTGGCAGAGGAGCTGATGCAATACAAGAACGCCGTGATCCCCGGATTTTATGGCGTGATGCCCAACGGCACCATCAAGACCTTCTCCCGCGGCGGCTCGGATATTACGGGCTCCATCGTGGCTCGTGCCGCACAGGCGGATCTCTATGAGAACTGGACCGACGTTTCGGGCTTTATGATGGCAGACCCCCGTATCATCGAGAATCCCTGTGCCATCGAAACCATTACCTACCGTGAGCTCCGCGAGCTGTCCTACATGGGCGCGACGGTTCTCCACGAGGACGCGATTTTCCCCGTGCGATATGCGGGAATCCCGATCAACATTCGTAACACCAACGATCCCACGGCTGACGGTACCATGATCGTTGCCGATACGGGCGATTACGACACCGAAAAGGTCATTACGGGTATTGCCGGTAAGAAGGGCTTCTCGGTTATTACCGTTGAGAAGGATATGATGAACTCGGAGGTTGGCTTCGGACGGAAGGTTCTGGAGGTTCTGGAGGACAACGATATTTCCTTCGAGCACCTGCCCTCGGGTATCGACAATATGAGCGTCGTGGTTTCCAGCGCGTGTCTTGAGGGAAGACGGGACAAGGTCCTCGCCTCCATCAACCGCATGGTCAGACCCGATCACATTTCCATCGAGGATGATCTGGCACTCATCGCTATCGTAGGACGCGCCATGGTCAAGGCAAAGGGAACGGCGGCAAGAGTATTCAACGCCATTTCCTCCAGCGATGTCAACATTCGTATGATCGACCAGGGCTCCAGCGAAATTTCCATCATCGTCGGAATCGAGGCTCACGACTTTGACAAGGCGCTTGAGGCAATCTACAAGGAATTTGTTCGATAATTTTTCAATAAAAATAGAACCGCCACCCATTCGGGTGGCGGTTTTTTGCGTTTGATTGTTTTTTTTATTATCTATCGCGGATCGCGTCAATGGGCTTGCGTCTTGCAATGTTGTAAACGGGCAGGAAGCTTGCCAAGAGAGCAACGCCGACGCTGACAGCCAGCATCAGGATAAACTGAGCGGGGCCGTAGCGGAGAAGCGTGATGTTGATGCCGCTGTTGTGCATCAGGGTGTTGGTCACGATGATGGCGGCAATGACTGCGACGGTGGACAGAATAAAGTTGATCAGCGCGATCACCAGCGCCTCGCTGAAGAAGATCTTGAATACGTCCGAGGAACGGGCACCCACCGCACGGAGAACGCCGATCTCTCTCTTCTTATAGGAGATAGAGGTGGAGATGAAGTTCATCAGAAGCAGGGCGGAGAATACGGCAAAGCCGATACCCACGTACAGGAAGATCAGTGAGCCGATCTCGATAAATTCGTTAAAGGTGGACAGGGTGTCCATGATGGGATTGTGCAGCTCGAAATGGAGATCACCGCTCTCGTCGTAGGACATGGAGACCAGCGTTTGGATCACATTCTGATCACGACCCATGGGGGCGAGAGCAAACGCCCAGATGCCGTCGTCGTGCTCTGCGAAGGTTTCGGTATACTTATAATCACCCATGTTTTCTTCAGCCCAGGCGAGATAGTCTGCCATCAGCGTATCGCTGACAAGGAATTCGCCGACAGACACCTTGGAAGAATCGTAATAGCCGACGATCGTATAGTCGCAGATGCCACGGGAGATTTCCTGGCCGGTTTCGTGATTCATGTCGAATCGTTCGAACTTAACGGCGGAGAACAGGTCTGCATCGGAAACGTTGAGTAGTGTGCGGAACGAGGCTTTTGCCATGTCTTCGATTTCCTTACCCGTGTACTCACCAAACGAATTGGTATTATAGCCTTGATCACTGTTGGGGAGATAGAAATCTCGATAGAAGGAGAACGCAAAAGATTTTTGTTGTTCTTCGTCCATTTCGTTCCATGTTTGCTCCGTCAGCTGGGAATAATCGGACTTAAACATCAAATTGATCAGGTCTTCGTTTTTCCAAAGTGAGCCTGCCGCAAAATCCTGATATCCGTAAATCGTACGGAGGTATTCAACGAGATTATACTGTTGGAGGGGATATTCGGGATTGATTTCGCTCGTGGAAGATAAAACATTGAAGAGGGAGCTTAACTCCTCTGTGGGAATTCCTTCGGGGATCTCGATGCCAAGCAGTTCCTCGACGAGAGGAAGAAGCGCTTCGTTGACAGCGTTTCGATCAGGCTCAGGAGGAAATTCCTCTTCGGGGATGCTGTTCGGACGCGCGGCTTCGTAAAAGCGATCCAGATAATTCATATCGGGATTGGTGGCATTCCATTTTTCTTCACCGTAAAGCTC
>JAZORA010000193.1:0-4085 GCA_045656365.1 Eubacteriales bacterium
GTTCCCGGTCTTGGTTTCCTCACCATGGCGGACGTCAAATCCTATTCTCTTCTTTCCGACGTGGCGCTGGGCTTTATCGCCTTCTCCATCGGCAACGAGTTCCGTCTGTCGCAGTTGAAGAAAACGGGACGTCAGGCAACCGTGATCGGAATCTTTCAGGCGGTAATTACGACTCTCTTGGTGGATGCCGTTCTCATCGGTCTCCATTTCGCTATGCCCGACAAGCTTCCCCTGCCCGCCGCCATTACCCTTGGCGCGATCGCGTCGGCTACGGCGCCCGCGGCAACGTTGATGGTCGTTCGCCAGTACAAGGCAAAGGGGTCTCTTACGGATATCCTGCTTCCCGTCGTGGCGCTGGACGATGCCGTTGGTCTGGTTCTCTTCGCCGTATCCTTCGGAATCTCCAAGGCGCTGATCTCGGGCAAGATCGACGTAATCTCGATCGTTCTCGAGCCTGTTCTTGAGGTGGTTCTCTCTTTGCTCTTGGGACTTGTTATGGGTCTGCTCTTTACCTTCTTTGAGCGCTTCTTCCATTCCCGTTCCAAGCGTCTTTCCATGTCGGTCGCCTTCGTCTTCGTGACGGTCGCCCTCTCCATGATGAAATTTGAGATCGGCGGCATTCATATTGCCTTCTCTTCTCTTCTCGTCTGCATGATGCTGGGAACCATGTTCTGCAACTTCTGCGATTTCTCGGAGGAGCTGATGGACCGTGTGGACCGTTGGACGGCACCCCTCTTCATTCTCTTCTTCGTCATCAGCGGTGCAGAGCTTGAGCTTTCGGTCTTTACCGACCTCGCCATCGTGATCATTGGCTTGGTTTACATCCTTTCCCGCTCCGCGGGCAAGTATTCGGGCGCGTTCATCAGCGCGAAGGCGGTCAAGTGCGACGATCATATCGTCCGTTACCTTGGCGTAACCCTCCTTCCCCAGGCTGGCGTGGCGCTGGGTATGGCGATCAAATCGGCAGAGCTTGGTCCCGACTTTTCCATCATTGCCAACATCACCCTCTTCGCGGTGCTGATCTATGAGCTGATCGGTCCTCTTCTCACTAAGATCGCCCTGACCAAGGCAGGCGAGATCAAGCCCGAGGGCAAGACCAGCGCCCGTGGAAGAATGCCCCACCACCTCATTCCCGACTTTTTGCATCACCACGATAAGCAATCGTAAATAAAACACAAAAACGGATACGAGTGATCGTATCCGTTTTTTATTTGGTTCCTTAGCCGCGCTGAATATCCGCGCCCAGATGCTTGAGCTTATGTACCAGATCCTCATAGCCACGATCCAGATACTCCAGACCAAAGATGGTGCTCACTCCCTCCGCGCCCAGCGCGGCAATAACGAGAGCCGCTCCCGCCCGAAGATCGCACGCCTTGACGGTCGCGCCCTTGAGAGAAGGAACGCCCGTAATATGCGCCGTGTTGTCCACCACCTCAATATCCGCGCCCATCTTCTTCAGCTCATCCACGTATTTGAAGCGATTGCCCCAGATTCCCTCGGAGATCGAGCTCAGACCCTGAGAGGTACAGAGCATGGCGCTGAATTGGGGGTGCATATCGGTGGGAAAGCCCGGATAGGGATTGGTCTTAATGGAAGTGGAACGGTAGACACGATTCGAGGAAACGGTAATATAATCGTCTCCCGTTTTGACCGACACACCAATATCCCGAAGCTTTTGCGTCACCGACTCCATGTGCTTGGGGATCACACGGCGAATGGTCACCTCGCCGCCCGAGGCGACTGCCGCCGCCATGTACGTGCCCGCCTCGATCATATCGGGCGCCAGCTCATAGGTACAGCCGTGCAGAGCCTTGACACCCCGCACGCGGATCATACCCGTCCCCGCACCGCTGATGTCCGCGCCGCAGGCATTGAGAAAGCTCGCCATATCCACGATATGAGGCTCTCTTGCCGCGTTTTCAATGACCGTCGTCCCTTCGGCAAAAACCGCCGCCAGCATCACGTTGATGGTCGAGCCAACCGACGCAATGTCAAAATAAATCTTATTTCCCTTCAAGCCGTTTTCCGCAATGGCGTGCAGATTGGCGTTGTCGTCGTACTCCACCTTCGCGCCAAGATACTCAAAACCCTTGATGTGCTGGTCGATGGGTCGGACGCCGAAATCACAGCCACCGGGATATCCCACCAGCGCCTCGCCGAAGCGAGCCAGCATGGCGCCGATCAGGTAGGTAGAGCCTCGCATCTTTCCCACAAACTCCATGGGCGGACTCTTCATGACCACACCCCGCGTATCGATCAGCACCGTATCCGCCGTGGTAAACCGAACCTTTGCGCCAAGAGAGCGAAGGGTGTCCAGCGACAACGCAATGTCGCTGACGTCGGGCACGTTCCCGATCACGCATATATCGTTTGCCGCAATGGTACCGAAAATGACGGGAAGAGCGGAATTCTTCATGCCGCTGATCTCCACGTCTCCGTATAACGGTTTCCCACCTCGGATCATCAGTTTTTCCATAAAAACCTCCATCGAAAATCGGTCGTTCTCGATTGCTTTTACAAGCTACAGTATATTCCTTATTCCGCGGAACGGTAATACGCCACGGCAAGATCCACGACCATTCCGTAGCTCCTCGTTCCCTCGGTTCCATGCAGTACCAAAAAGGAGTTATTCACCGCGCCCGTCACCTCTCCCGCCACCGAATCCCGATATTGGTCGAAAAACGCGGAATAGGCGCTCATTTCAATCTTCACCCATACGGGCAGCGTGGCATACGCCTCCCGATACAGCTCGGGCGACGCCGTACGGAGCGCCGACAAAACGTACTCCAGAAGATTCAGATATCCCGAATAGCGGATATACGCATCCTCGGATTCCCGACACACAAGAAATGCCATAAAGTTCGCCTCGTCCTCACGGGCGATCCCTCGCTGATGCGCCAGCTCGTGGGCGGCGGTATAGGGGAGCGTATAATCGGGAAACGCCACGTTCAGGTTTGCCTCTCCCGTGTAAAAGGAGTAGACCCCCGTGATGTGGGTATAGGACATGGCTTCGCTCATCATGACGGGCTTGATGCGGCTGTGAAGTCGCGGCAAAAAGGCATATCGGTCGCACGCCGTGTCGTAGGCGTCCATCAGACGGTCGTTCATTTCCCCGTAACCGTAGGGCATACCCGAAAAGCCCGTGCTTCTCGAATAATCGATATTTTCGACCTCGTCCGCGACCCGCTCGGTGAGGATCTGCGCCGTCTCGTACAGCTCCTCGGCACTCACGTCCCGTCTCTCGATCCCAAGCTTCCGATCCAGGGTGCTTCCCCGATACGCAGGGGAAAATCCCACGCAAAAGACCGAAAAGATCAGCGCCGCCACCGACAGGATCGAGCCGCAAAAGACAAAGACCCCTCGCCAGCTTTCGGCGTAATTTCGGATCCCGTATCGAATCAGAACAAAAAGGATCACGGGAATCAGGAGCAGAAGATATTCCGCCAGAGAAAACGGGATCCAGCCCGTCAGATAGGAAAGCGCCGCCCGTAAAACCGACGAAATATAGCGATTAAAAAAATCCGAAAAGCCCTCGCTTAAAAGAAAGCCCACGTAAAGGAGCGCCGAAGCGGCGGCGATCAGGAAAAATATCTTTGCGAAGCGGGGCAATCGCTTCTTCGGGGGGAGAATGTGGCGCTCTCCCTCCTCTTCGATCAGGCGATCTTGTTCCATCAATTTGATTCCATCCTTAAACGCCCGTCATCCGGGGCAACGTTTTCTCTTTTGTCAAATCCTCGCAAAGCGTGACCAGTCTCTCCTCGTCGGGCAGATCGAAGGACAGTCCCTCGCACAGGCGAAGCATATCCTCGGGAAGAGGGGCACACACGATCGTTTCCCGCCCATCCGAGGGTCGGGGAAAGGACAGAACGCAGGAGTGGAGCGCATGCCGACCGATCTCTGCGGAAGGGCTTCCATACAGATCGTCTCCCACGATGGGACAGCCAAGATGGGCAAAATGGACCCGAAGCTGGTGGGTCCGTCCCGTCAGAGGAGCGGCAGCCACCAGGGTTCTTCCCTTCCGAACCGAAAGAACACGGTAACGGGTCTTGGCAAAATCGCCGCCACCGTCCTCGCCGCAAACCTCA
>JAZORA010000194.1:0-4347 GCA_045656365.1 Eubacteriales bacterium
CTTGTGCTTGGCACCTGCACGGCGAACCCATCTCTGCGCAAAGCGCAGAATTGGGTTCGCATACCCCGCCCGAAGATCGACAAGCTCGCTTGTCAGGCGCAGGGCGAGGGTATCTTCGCCAACGGCGAAATTCCCTTTGCCCATCTTGACAAATTAGCAAAAAAATGGTATAATCAAGCTGTATAATAGATTATAACCATCCGCAAAGGAGGC
Source organism: Eubacteriales bacterium (assembly GCA_045656365.1). GTDB lineage: Bacteria > Bacillota > Clostridia > Oscillospirales > CAG-272 > HGM12713. The sequence goes on from JAZORA010000194.1 coordinate 214, forward strand.
ATAAGATGAAAAAAACGACCCTTTTGATTATGGCGGCGGGACTTGGCTCCCGCTACGGAGGAAATAAGCAGATCGACGGTCTCGGCCCTCACGGCGAGATTCTGATGCAGTATTCGATCTATGACGCCATCAAGGCAGGCTTTTCCAAAATCGTATTCGTGATCAAGCCCGAGCATCAGGGTGTGATCGAGGCGTTCTGCAAGGATATCAAGGGAGCGGAGATCGCCTTCGCTTATCAGGATTTCTCCAGCATTCCGTCCTTCTATCCCGTTCCCGCCGAGCGTGTAAAGCCCTTTGGAACGGTACACGCCGTCCTTTGCGCCGCCGGTGTGATCGACGAGCCCTTTGCGGTGATCAACGCCGATGACTTTTACGGCTTTGACGCGTTCCGCGTCATGAACGAGGCGCTTCAATCCCTCGGTGAGGGAGAGGCGACCATGGTGGCGTATCGCCTGAAAAACACGGTCAGCCCCAGCGGTGCCGTGACGCGCGGCGTTTGCCGTGTGGAGGATGGAACACTTCGCGGCGTGCGCGAGACCTATTCCATCACCCTGGATCAGGACGGCACCATTCGTGACGCCGAGGCAGGTCTGCTTGACGGCGAGTGCCTCGTATCCATGAATATGTGGGGGTTCCGTCCCGACATTTTTGAGGGAATGAAGGAAGCATTCCATCAGTTCCTGCGTGGAATCGAGGAGGGCAACGTAAAGGCAGAATACGCGCTTCCCACCATGATCGACCGTATGATCGGCGAGGATACGCTGACGGTTGGCGTTCTTTCCACCGATGCCCGTTGGTTTGGCGTGACCTACCGCGAGGATCGTGAGGGAGTGACTGCCGCCCTCTGTCAGATGCACGAGGAAGGAAGCTATCCCGAAAAATTGTTTGGCTAATATTTTTCATATTAAGAATCCTCCGCAAGAATTTTTGCGGAGGATTCTTTGGTTTTATAGTTTTTCAAAAATTACTTGCTCGTTCACCTCGCGGGCGAGGATGCGGTCGCCGTCCTTGATGCGCTCTGACAAAAGCTCCGAGGAAAGACGATCCTCCACCAGACGGATTACCGTGCGCCGCAAGGGTCTTGCACCGTAGCGTTCACAGGATTTTTCCTTGGCGAGAAATCGGGGGAGAGAAGGATCAATAGAAAGTGTGATGCCTATTTGCTTGGCTCGGTTGGAAATCTCCAAAAGCATCTTTTCTGCGATTCTTTCCAGCGCATCAAGTGAGAGGGGCGGGAAGTAGACGATCTCATCCACGCGGTTGAGAAATTCGGGGCGGAAGCGTTCGCGGAGCGCGGAGAGCATTTCGCTTTCTCGCAACAAGTCCCCACCGTTCTCTCCAAAGCCGAGAATCCGCCGATTCTCGGCTTCCTTTGCGCCTACGTTGGAGGTCATAATGATCACCGTGTTGGAAAAATTCACGCGCTTTCCTTGAGAATCGGTGAGGACTCCGTCCTCAAGAACCTGTAAGAGCAGGTGAAAAACGTCGGGGTGCGCCTTTTCGATCTCGTCGAAGAGAAGCACGGCATACGGACGGCGGCGCACCTTTTCGGTCAGCTGTCCGCCCTCGCCGTAGCCTACGTATCCGGGGGGCGCGCCAATGAGACGGGAAACGCTGTGCTTTTCCATGTATTCCGACATATCCAGGCGAATCATGGCGGCGTCATTGCCGAACATGGCGACCGACAAAGCGCGGGCAAGCTCGCTCTTTCCCACACCCGTGCCACCGAGAAAAATGAAAGAACCGAGGGGGCGCTTAGGATCCTTCAGTCCCGTCCGTCCCCGCCGTATGGCGCGAGATACCGCCTCGATGGCGGTGTCCTGACCGAGGACTGTGGAGCCAAGCTCTCGCTCCAGAGAAAGCAGTCGTTCTTTTTCCTCTGCAAGAAGAGAGCTGACGGGGATTCCCGTCCAGCTCGTAACCACGTCCGCTATGTGGCTCTCACCGACTGTGGGAGGTTGATCCTCCCGAAGCGCCGCTTCCTCTTCCAGGCGGTCCAGCTCTCGAATAGCCAACAGCTCTCGATCCCGAATGCGAGTAGCCGCCTCAAAATCCTGTCGGATGATGGCATCCTCCTTTTCCTTCCCAAGGCGCGCGAGCTCCTCCTCCCAAGCGTCCGAGGAGGAGGGTGTGGCTTCATGGGCGATCCGTACTCTCGATGCCGCTTCATCAATCAGATCGATCGCCTTGTCGGGGAGAAATCGCTCGGGGACGTAACGAACGGCAAGACGAACCGCCGCTTCGATGGCGTCGTCTCCGATGCGCAGACGGTGGTGACTTTCGTACTGCTCTCGCAGACCCGTGAGGATCTCGATGGCTTCCTCGGGGGTTGGCTCTTCCACCGATACCGACTGGAATCGTCTCTCCAGGGCCGCATCCTTTTCTACGTGGGCACGATATTCTCCCACCGTAGTGGCTCCAATTACGCGGATCTCGCTTCGGGCAAGAGCGGGCTTCAGAATGTTGGCGGCGTCCACCGCTCCCTCTGCGGCGCCCGCGCCGATGATCACGTGGATCTCGTCGATAAAGAGAATGATGTCGGGATTTTTTCTGACCTCCTCCATCACCTTTTTCATGCGCTCCTCAAATTCACCGCGGTATTTTGCTCCCGCGATCATCGAGGGAATATCCAGGGTAATGATGCGCTTATCACCAAGGGCTTCGGGCACGTTGCCTTGAACGATTCTTCTCGCCAAGCCCTCCACCACGGCTGTTTTTCCAACCCCCGGCTCTCCGATGAGACAGGGGTTGTTTTTCGTACGTCGGGAGAGAATGCCGATCACACGCTCGGTTTCCCGATCCCGTCCGATGATGGGGTCGATTCGTCCGCTCCTTGCCGCCTCGGTCAGATCCCTTCCGTAGGAGCTGAGGACAGGCGCACCGCGGATTTTGAGCTTTTCCTCTACCTTTTCTTTCGATTCGGCGGTATGATTCCCTTGGAGTGAGGATGCCTGAATCCAGCCCTCCAGCTCCCCCTTCAGCTCGGATGAGAGGATGCCATCTGCCTCCAGGAGACGAACGCCCACCGAATCCCGTTCGTTCAGAAGCGCCATGAGAAGATGCTCGGTTCCGATGTAATTGCTTCCGTTTTTCTCGGATTCGGCGGCAGATGCCTCAATAATTTTTTTGACTCTTGGGGTCATATCCGAGGGAGAGACCCGACTGGGGCTACCGATCCCCGCCAGCTCCACGATGCTTTTTCTCAGCTTGTCGGGATCTGCTCCCTTCGAGAGCAAGAGACGGGCGGAGATGCTGTCCTTTTCGGTCAGCAGGGCAAAAAGCAGATGCTCGGAGCCAACGTAGGTGTGTCCCAGTTCACGGGCAGAGGAGAGGGCGCGATGCAGTGTATTTTGCGCCTTTTGTGTAAATTTGTTTGTCATAGTAACCTTCGTAACCTTTATAACCTTCTTTTTTCGGGTTGTTCCACGAGGAGATTATTGCCCATTCCAAAGAAGTTTATTGTTTTGTTCCTTGATTTTATTCCCGATTTTCGGTGGCGTACGCGTTATATTCCTCCGAGAGTCGGTTCCAGAGCGCTCGGTTGACTCTTCCGGTCTGTGTCAGGCCTCCGATTCTTTGAAATTCTCGAACGGCGGCGGAGGTCTCGGTGTCAAAAATCCCGCTTTGCGCGAAGGGAGGCAGGGAATCGTAAATCACGCGCAATTCGTCCAGCATGAATTGTAAGAGCGAAATAAAAGATCCCGTTTCCCCGGGGGTGGTTTCATAGTCTACGGGTGTTCTTGGAAAAAAGTCGGCATATACGCGACGATCCTCCTCGCGGCGGACCCGCTCGTATTCCGCAAAGAGGAGATCCCATGAAAGCTTATCCGCGCGCCCCGTGGCGGGAAGTCCACGGCTTCGCTGAAAGGCGGCGAGCGCGTCTCTGGTTCTCGTCTCGAAAATTCCGTCGATGGGAATGGGAAGAATGTCTTCGTTTTCATAGGAGAGCCGACGAAGATAGCGCTGAAGATTTCGCACGGCGTCTCGGTTGGTAGGATGCTCGGTCATACGTTCTCCTTTCTTGGGGGCTCTTAGCCGATCTCATAGCCCGGATATTGCCCTTCATTCAAGCGAGTGCCGTTGTAAAGGTCGCTATACAGATCGGTGATGGCATTCCAGGTGACAGCGGCGACC
>JAZORA010000195.1:0-3175 GCA_045656365.1 Eubacteriales bacterium
ACCTGCGAGCTTTTGAAGGAGCAGATCGGCGATCGATCCCCCGAGGATTATCTCCTCTGGCACATCTACACGGGTCCCTCTCTTCTCGAAACCCTTCGCGCCATCGAGCCGAAATACGGAATCGAGACCAATCACGAGCCCGTCATCATGTCCCCCGTCAGCGGAAGCCACAACGGTCCTTGGCTTGCGGGATACGGACTTGCCTTTCTCCGTCGTGAGGACGAACCCCTGGAGGACTGAATGAGCGCCGTTGAAATCAAACGAGTCGAAACGAAACGACAGATCAAGGAATTTATCGAATTCCCCCTTTCGCTTTATAAAAATTGCCCCAATTTCGTTCCTCCGCTCTATGGGGACGAAAAAAAGCTACTCGCCTCGGGCGGTAACAGTGAGATCGCCGAATCGGTCTTTTTTCTCGCCAAGCGTGAGGGAAAGGTGGTCGGACGGATCCAAGGCATTCTGCAAAAGCAGTACAACGAGCTGCACGGAACAAAGCAGATCCGATTCACCCGCTTTGACGCCATCGACGATGGCGAGGTGGCACGCGCGCTCTTTTCTGCCGTAGAGGAATGGGGACGCTCCCTTGGCATGAACGAAATCTGCGGTCCGCTTGGATATAGTGATCTGGACCGTGAGGGACTGCTGGTGGAGGGCTTCGAGGAGGATTCCACCTTTGAGGAGCAATACAACTACGAGTATTACGGCACGCTGATCGAGGCATGCGGCTTCGGGAAGGATGTGGATTGGCTGGAATACGAGCTGAGAATGCCCGAAAAGCGCAATGAAATGCTCTCTCGCCTGACCAAACGGACGCTGGAGCTTCATCATCTCCACATTGCCGACACGAACCTTTCGAAAAAGAAGTACATCGAAAAATATCGCGACGGATTCTTTGACTGTCTCGACGTCTGCTACCGCAAGCTTTACGGAACGGTACCGATCTCAAGAGAGACTCAGGACGAGCTGATCGCTCAGTTCATGATGATCGTCAACAAGAAATATCTGGTCTTTATCTGCGACGAGCAGGAGACAGTGGTGGGATTTGGTCTTTGCTTCCCCGGAATCGGAAACGCTCTAAAAAAGAGCGGAGGACGCCTGACGCTTCCCGCCCTCCTCAAGCTTTTGAAGATCGTCAAGAAGCCCGAGGTGATCGACCTGGGTCTGGTTGCCATTCGCCCCGAGTATCAGAACGCGGGAATCAACGCCGTGATCCTCAACGGAATGCTGGATATCCTTTCCGAGGGAACGGTCAAAAAATGCGAGACCAATCTGAACCTGGAAACCAACACGGCTGTCATTGCCCAATGGAAATATTTTTCTGCCCGTCAGCACAAGCGCAGACGGTCATATAAGAAAACGATAGGAGAACCATTATGCTGAACAAATTGAAAGAAATCCTCGGAAAGGTACTGCCCGACGTTGACCCCGATACCATTACGGAAAGCACCCGCCTTGCGGAGGATCTTGGCTTTGATTCCCTTGCCATGATGATGATGGCAATGGAGATAGAGGATGCCTTTGGATTCAAGTTTACCGAATTCGTCCGTTTTGAGACGGTAGGCGACGTTTGCGGCTATCTGGAAAGCCGTATTTAAGAGCTTCGATCATGCCAAAGCTATTCAAAAAGCATCAAATTCTTACCATTCCGAATCTTTTAAGCGTGGTTCGCCTTCTGCTGATTCCCGCCATCGTTTGGCTTTACAGCGTTGAGAAGAATTATTACGCCGCCATTGGTGTCATTCTGCTTTCGGGCGCCACCGACGTGATTGACGGTTGGATCGCCCGCCACTTTGGAATGATATCGGATTTTGGAAAAATACTCGATCCCATTGCCGACAAATTCACCCAAGCGGCGCTGCTTCTCTGTCTGCTTTCCCGCTATCGCCTGATGTGGGGGCTGCTCGCCATCTTTACCGTTCGGGAGATCGTGATGATCGTCATGGGCTTGCTCTCCATCAAGAAATGTGATGAGGTCAGCGGTGCACAGTGGTACGGAAAGGCAAACACTGTCATGCTCTATGGCGTGGTTTGTATTCTGATTCTCTTCCCTGCGATCCCACTTTCGATCGCCCATCTACTCATTACCCTCTCCGCCGTGTTCATTGCTCTCTCCCTTGTCCTCTATTCACGCTTCTTCTTCCGTATGATACAGCAGAAGAAGAAAAAAGACAATCCGTAATTTTCAAGCGTACGGCTCATATGAGCCGTACGCTTCTTTTATCCTACTTCACAAATCATTTTGCGGATAGCTCTTGTTTTTTCTTTCAAAATTTGTTATACTTATAGCAAGATTAAAATGAAAAAGGAGGGGTTTTTTGACATCCGGGCTTTCACCCAATCACCGCATAACCGTAACGCGGCTTTTGTCCCGTTTTTTTAACTCGATTGCCTATCCCATCCTTTTTGCTATTCTGTGCATCATATCGGGCGTGAATAACCACACCGTCTATCTCCCCATCATCTGGGTTCTGACGGGTCTTGTGGTCGTATCCGCTCTCGTTTCAAAGGATCCGAAAGTCTTTTTCGTTCCCATGCTTATGGCGTACTATTCCTTGGGAAAAGAATCCTACTCGATTTATTTTTACGAGTCCGATCAAGCGTTTCTTCAATCCTTCCACATGGAAAGCTTTTGGCAGCCTTGTCTTTGCGGTGTGCTGATGGCAATCGCCGTCACATGCCGACTCGCCGTCAACGGCGCTCTCAAAAAAGCCTTTTTAAAGCGAGGAATCTGTACCTGGAGCATTCTTGCGATGGATCTCGCATTTCTACTTGGTGGCGTTTTTACAAAAGGCTATACACCCATCAATCTCCTTTGGGGCGCTCTTTGCGGTCTGGCGCTAACACTCTTTTATTTTCTCGTGCTCTCCATGCTGGATCACACCAAGGATCCCATACCTTATACCTGCAAAGCAATGGTTTGTACCTCCTACGTTGCATTAATCCAAGCTTCGATCTTGGCATTTTCCATGCACTTGAAGGGCGATCTCTTCTACTGGAACATCTATTCGGAGCGATATATCATGAACCGTCCGGTGCTTGCCTGGGGAGTTCCCACCATCATCGGCGCCGTCATGGTTTTGGGTATCCCTGCCGCCATGTATTTGGCAAAAAACAGAAAATGCTCGTTTCTCTCCTACGTCTCAGCGCTCTTGTTTTGGGCAGGGACGATCCTTGT
>JAZORA010000196.1:0-6908 GCA_045656365.1 Eubacteriales bacterium
AAGCTCATAATACAGAAAAATGACAGGATTTGCATAGCCTGTCATTTTTCTATTACAAAAAAAGCCCATCAAATGATGAGCTTTTCTTGGAGCTGGTGATGTGACTCGAACAAAACTTCGGCTACGCCTCGTAGACCTGATGCAACATTGCCCGTAGGGCAAATTACGAATCACGCGGCAACGCGGATTCGAAAAAACAAAAAAGCCGCTTGTGCGACTTTTTGGAGCTGGTGATGTGACTCGAACACACGACCTGCTGATTACGAATCAGCTGCACTACCGACTGTGCTACACCAGCAGACCTTATTATTATAATCGAAAAGGTTTGTTTTGTCAAGAGGTTTTTTAAAGAAAACGGAAGAAAAAGGAAATTCATGAGAAATCGTTTTTTGGGAAAGAAAAAACTTGATTTCTCACGAATGATGTTGTATAATAATTATGTATGCTTATTAAACGAGCCAAAGGCTCGGGAACGGAGAAAAATATGAGTCGAGTTTCCAAGCACAATTACTATTTGGACATTGCCCAGACCGTCGCCGAGCGAAGCACCTGCCTTCGCAAAAAGTTCGGTGCCATCATCGTAAAGGATGACGTGATCGTTTCCACGGGCTATAACGGTGCACCCCGCGGCAGAAAGAACTGCAGCGATATCAACTACTGTATGAGAGATAAGCTGAATATTCCCAGAGGAGAGAGATACGAGCTTTGCCGCTCGGTTCACGCCGAGGCAAACGCCATTATTTCGGCGGCAAGAGAGCGGATGCTCGGCGCAACCCTCTATATGGTTTGTACCGAGCCCTCGGACGGCTCCCTTGTGGCGGGAACCTCCAGCTGCATGATGTGTAAGCGCCTGATCATCAACGCGGGCATCACTACGGTGGTGGTTCGGGATACGAAGGATGAGTTCCGTATGATCTGCGTGGAGGATTGGATCGAAAACGACGATTCTCTGAGCGGTGTGTTCGGCTATTGATTGGAACAACATGGCGGGATCAGGTGAGAAAGGACACGTAGCCCTTTTGTTAGGCGAGGATCTTTCTGCCGTTTCCGAGCTGGAAAAGCTTTGCTTTTCCGAGCCTTGGTCGGCGGAGAGTCTGTCGATCCTGACAAGGGATGGCGGCTTTGGCGTGGGTCTTTGGGCTGACGGTCAGCTTTTGGCGTACGGAGGAATGACCACGGTTCTGGACGAGGGGGCGGTGACCAACATCGCGTGTGATCCCTTGCGTCGCCGTCGGGGCTATGGCAGGCAGATTCTTCGCGCACTATTGCGGGAAGCGGAAGAAAGAGGGATCGTCACGGTCTTTCTTGAGGTTCGGGAGTCGAATCTTGCCGCCAAGAGTCTCTATGAATCCGAGGGCTTCGTTGCCGTGGGCGTACGGAAGAATTTCTATCGGTTGCCCACCGAATCGGCAATTCAGATGATTTGGCACGCCAAAGAATCGAAGGAATAAAAGAAAGAGATACAGAGAGAAGCATGATTATTTTGGGAATCGAAAGCTCCTGCGACGAGACCTCCGCGGCGGTCCTTCGCATGGAGGAGGGAAGGAGAGAGATCCTTTCCAATATCGTGGCATCACAAATTGAGATCCATCGGCTGTACGGCGGTGTCGTGCCCGAGATCGCCAGCCGCGCGCATATTGAGGCGATCAGCGGCATTACCTATGAGGCGCTGAAAAAGGCGGGGGTAACCATGGAGGACGTGGGCTGTATCGCGGTAACCTCTCACCCCGGACTCATCGGCGCGCTTCTGGTAGGTGTAAATTTTGCCAAATCCTTGGCGTATGCCAAAAAGATTCCCCTTGTGGCAGTCAATCACGTGAAGGCACACGTGGCGGCGGCGTATCTTGAAAATCAAGCACTCGAGCCTCCTTTTTTGGCTTTGGTGGTGTCGGGAGGACATACCTCCTTTTACCGTGTGGATTCCTATACCGATTTTTCGGAGATCGGCGGAACGAGAGACGACGCGGCAGGCGAAGCCTTCGACAAGATCGGCCGCGTGATCGGTATGCCCTATCCGGGTGGCGCCGCCATGGACAAGCTTGCCTATGAGGGAGATCCCACGGCAATCAAGCTGCCCTCTCCTGCTCTTGCGGGAGATACGCTGGACTTTTCCTTCAGCGGACTCAAAACGGCGGCACTCAATTACATCAACGGTGAGCGGCAGAAGGGAAGAGAGCCCTCCCATGCCGATCTGACGGCGTCCTATACGAGGGTCATCGTGGATGCGATCGTAAAAAAGACCGAGGCGGCTCTCATTCAAACGAATACCAAGCGACTGGTGTTGGCAGGCGGTGTGGCGGCAAATTCCCACATTCGTCGGGCACTGGAGGAGCTGTGCGTCCGTCGGGGCGTGGAATTTTCAAAGCCTTCGCTCTCCCTTTGCTCGGATAACGCGGCAATGGTAGCGGCGGCGGGATACTTTGAATACTTGAAGGGAAATTTTGCGGGTGCATCGCTCAATGCGTCGGCAAACGATGAAGATTAAGTGAAAGGGGGCAACCTCTCATGAGTCAAAATAAACACAAGCCAAGCCAAGAGAAAAAAACGCTTGAGGAGATTGGACGGGAAATCGACGGACGGAATAGCTTCCGCCCCGCCGTGTCCCCTGCGGTAATCAAGAGATTGCCTCGTTATTTCCGCTATCTGCGGGAGCTGATCCGTATGGGAAAGACTCGCGTCAGCTCGGCGGAGCTTTCTCGAATGATGAATGTGACGGCGTCGCAGATCCGTCAGGATCTGAACTGCTTCGGCGGATTCGGACAGCAGGGATACGGATATAACGTCAACTACCTTTATACGAAGATTTGTGAGCTCCTCGGCGTGGGCTTCGGGTTTCGCGCGGCGGTAATCGGATCGGGTAACCTCGGCAAGGCGCTCGTTCGCAGCCCCATGTTTGAAAAGCGAGGCGTGGACGTGGTAGCCATGTTCGATATTTCAAGTGACGTGATAGGGAAAAAGATCGGCGGCGTGCAGGTCTATCCCCTGGAGGAGCTGGAGACAAAGCTTCGGGATTTTTCGGTGGATATCGCCATTCTCACACTGCCGAAGGAATACGCCTCAGAGGTCGTGGGACGCTTGACCGATACGTCCATTCATGGAATCTGGAATTTTACGGGGAAGGAATTGGATCTGGATGGAAGCGGCATCGTGGTGGAAAACGTCCACATCGGTGATTCGCTGATGACCCTTTGCTACGAGGTGGCAAAGAGTCTCGATCCCCATCATTCGGACGGTAAATAACATGGCAAAGAGCACGAAGATCGCATTGAAATATCGGGACGGAGTTCTTCCGCCTCATCTGGCAAGCGTGCTGAATAACGCCGACGAGGGAGATCTTCGGATCCTGGTGGCGGTGATGATGCTGGCGGATCGGGAGACGGGGATTGCTCCGATCGGGGAGCTTCCCACCTTGCTTGAAGCCGATCGGGCGGAGATCGATGCCTCCCTGAAGTTTTGGCGAGGCGCGGGGATTCTCGGTGCGGCGACTACCAACAAGGCACCCAAGGAAGAGATCGTTCCCCAAAAGAAAGAAGAACAAAAGCGGGAGACGGTCGTCTCAACTCCTCCCACCGCCCATCGGAACGGTGCGCTGGAGCGAGGGGGCACACTTGAGACCTATAACTCCTCCCAGTTGGCGGGGCTGATGGAAAAAAGAAGAGTCTCGGCGGAATTTATCGACGAGGCGCAACGGATTTTCGGCAAGGTGTTCCGCACCTATGATACGGGGATTCTTGTGGGCATCGTCGATCAGCTTGGCTTTGAGGAGGAGGCGGTTTTGTCGATCCTCGCTTATACGGTCAAGCGCGGAAAGAGAACCATGCGATACGCCGAGCAGGTGGCAATGGCGCTCTATGACGACGGGATCGTGGAAACGGCGGAGGTGCTGGAGCGGATTCAGCGCATGGAACGGTCGGGCGAGGTGATCGCCAAGGTTCGCACCCTGTTTGGCGCGTCGGGACGGGAGATGACCGCTACCGAAAAGAAGCTGTTTGTGGCGTGGACCGAGAAATTTGCCTACGATATCGGCGTTATTCGGTTGGCGTACGATATTACGGTGGATAGCATTCAAAAGCCCGCTCCCAAATATACGAACAGTATTCTGGAGGCTTGGTATACCGAGGGCTTGCGTACCGAAGCGGACGTTCGTCGCTACATAGACGCGAAGAAAGAAGAAAAGGAAGGGGAGAAATCGGGCGGACGCGCCACTCCCAAGAGCTACGATGTGGAGGACTTTTTCGAGGCGGCGCTCAAGCGAAGCTACGAGGAGCTTCAGTAAACACATTTGAAATTTGAAACTGTGGACGAAAGGAAGGGAACGCCATGAGCTACAACAAGGAGGACTATATCCGAATCAAACGGGAGTTTTCTCAAAAATATCTTGCGGCTCAAAGCGAGGCAAAGGAGAGAAGCCTTGAGCTGTACGCCAAGATTCCGGAGGTTCGTCAGCTGGACGCGGTTCTCGCGCGGACAGGCATGGATATTATGGCAGTGATCACCGCGGGGGGAGATACCGAGGAGAAGCTGGCAGAGATTCGCCGTCGTAACGATCAGCTCTTGGAGGCGCGAGGACAACTGCTCCTTGCGGCAGGATACCCCGAGGATTATTCGGATGTTCATTATTCGTGTGAAAGGTGCGGGGATACGGGCTTTGTTGAGACGAAAATGTGCGATTGTATGAAGCGGGCGCTGGTGGAGGCAGGTTACGAGTCCTCGGGACTTGGCGCGCTGATCCGAAGCCAGAGCTTTGAGAATTTTTCCTTGGATTACTATCGCACGGGCGGCGCCAATGCGGATGCCATGCGGATGGCGGCAGAGGGGCTTCGTCGCTTTGCCGAGCAATTTTCTGGGGATACCTACCGAAATTATTTGCTGATCGGCTCAACAGGTCTTGGAAAAACCCATCTGTCCACGTCGGTGGCAAAGGTTGTGATCGAGCGGGGCTTTGACGTAGCGTACGTGACCGCTGTGGGTATGTTTGGAGATTTTAACGCCAAGCAGTTTGACAAGGGTGTGGGAATGAAGAACGATCCCGATCGGTATTTTCATGCAGAGCTTTTGATCATTGACGATCTGGGAACCGAGATGAGCAATCAGTTTACGGTTTCCTGTCTTTACGACCTGATCAACCATCGGATCAACAATCGTCTGAGCACCTTTATCAATACCAATCTCAGCTTCCGTGAGCTGGAGAGCCGTTACAGTGAGCGGATCACCAGCCGTATTTTGGGAGAGTTTAACCCCATTCTGTTTGCGGGTCAGGACGTGCGCCGTCAAAAGATTCAAAAGAAAGCGGATTCTGCCGCACACTAAGGGTCAAAAACGCCAAACAAAATGAATTGTCCTAAAAGCGGAAATTTTTTTTAAGAATTCAGAGACTTTTTTACAAGATGTCTTGCATTTTTCGTAAGAATGCTTTATAATAGACATGTTATCAAAATCCAAGAGAGGAGAGGATTCTAATGAGTAAAGTAATTAAAATGGGTATCGTGGGTCTCGGCCGTATCGGTAGGCACATGGCGGCAAGGGAGATCAACCAGTTCCCCGAGAAGTTTCAGGTAGCAGCCGTTTGCGACCTGCTTCCCGATCGCGTAGACAAGGTTGCGGCAATGTATGAGGGCTGCAAGAAGTACACCGATTACGCGGAAATGCTGAAGCAGGAGGATTTGGAGCTGATCTACATTGCAACTCGCTCCTGTGACCACTACGATCATGCCATTATGGCGTTTGAGGCAGGCAAGGACGTTTTGCTGGAAAAGCCCGTAACGAGCTCGTACGAGCAGGCAGTAGAGCTGTATGCCCGCGCCAATAAGGAGGGAACGCCCCGCCTGTACGTTCACCAGCAGAGACGTCTGGAGGGCGCATTCAATAAGGTAAAGGAATTTGTGGATTCCGGTAAGCTTGGCCGCGTATATGAGGTCAATATGTCTCAGAACGACTTCCAGCACAGAGACGACTGGCAGACTCTTTCCGAGTTTGGTGGCGGTCAGCTCCTGAACTGGGGTCCCCATATCATCGACCACTCCCTGCAGCTTCTCGGCACGCGCACCTTTGATATTCAGAGTTATCTGACCCAGGCAACCGCAGGCGGCGACTGTGAGGACCATCTCAGAATCCGCTTCATCGGTGATAACAACCGTGTTGTCAATATGTGTATCAGCGGCGGTATGGCACTGCACATCGGCCGTTATTTCGAGGTCTTTGGTGACAGAGGCGCGGCTGTATATGAGGACGATAAGCTGAAGGTTCGTTACATTAACCCCGAGCAGGAGATTCCTCCCGTGGTTTCCGATCCCGGCACGCCCGGCGCAAGCTTTGGTTCTTCGGGAACCTTCAAGTCGAGCTTTGAAATCGATTGGCTGACCGAGGAGGTCGAGGTTAAGGTATCGGGTGACGAGGTTACTGCATTCTGGCCTCTTCTGTACGATACGCTGGTTGAAGGCAAGCCTTTCCCCATCACCGATGAGGACATTCTTGCGATCATGCGTACCATCAGCACCGTAAAGGCTCAGAACAAGTACATCATGAAGTAAAAGCAATTTGCTTAAGGTGGGCAGAGCGAAGGTTTTCCTTTCGCTCGTGCCCACTTTTTGTTTTCACAGGCTCTTTGAATCATCTGTAAAAAAGCCCGAATTAGGATTTGACGTGGGGTATAATGAAACGCTTGGGCGGAACAATAATAGAAAGCTTAAGAAATGTTTTAAGGATGAGAGAGAGGAGAAGAGAGATGAAATCATTATGGCAGGAGGAGGTCGATCTTCCGAAATTTCAGGCTTTGGAGGGAGATGCGCATACCGACGTGGTGATCGTGGGTGGCGGTATGGCGGGACTTATGTGTGCCCATCGACTGCACAAAATGGGTATCCCCTATCTGTTGGTGGAGAAGGGGCGAATCGCGGAGGGAACGACGG
>JAZORA010000197.1:0-2357 GCA_045656365.1 Eubacteriales bacterium
TCCCTATGAGCTTCCCACGGCAGATTTCGAGAATGCAACCGTCACACTTCTGACCCCTCAGCCGAAGCGTTGGCAGTTTGACTGTGAGTGGTGGTACAATGCAGACCTCTTGAATATGGGCTTGTTCAACCGCGACAAAAAGGTGGAGGAAACGCTCAACTGCGACTTGAATTATATCTATCAAGAAGCCGACCCCGCCAAAGGCATTGAGGCAACCTTTAACGAGCTTCTCACCCAAGAGCAGTTGGCGCAAACGGGTGCTTACGATCTCGTTTTCCACGAGTCGCACTACGGATTGGACTTCAAGGGCTTTTTCTATAACCTCAACGATGCCGAGCTTTCCACCGTTGTGGCCCTCGATCAGCCCTTCTACTTTGCTCAACGAAATGAAGTTTCCACTATCGACGGCATTCTCGTTTCTGCCTTGAGCTATGCCTCTACGGAAATGATGTCTTCCGCTACCGTTACCATCTTCAACCACGCTTGGTGGAATCAGCTCTTTGACGGTAACATCTACGATTACGTTTATGACGGCGACTGGACTCTGGAGTTAATGAAATCGATGGCGAAGGAAGCCAACGTTGACGTAAACGAGGACGGTATGAGCCTGGAGCAGGGCGACAAGTTTGGCTTTGGGTATATGCATCAAACCTGTATGATGTTCTTCTCGCTTGGAGGACAGTTCTTCTACAAGGACGGAAACGGTGAGTTGAAATACGAGCTGATCACCGATAGAAATTACACCGTTCATGACACACTCTATAAGCTCTTCCACGAAAATGATTGCGTGTACGTTCCCGGATATACCGAGGTTTCTCCCGCATATAGAGCAGATCAGCTTTTGTTCACACTTGGATATTTCGACTGTGCAAGAGTTCTGAAAAAGGACGGTGCCGAAAATTTCGGCTTCCTTCCCATCCCTGAGCTGGACTCCTCCGACGAATATCACTCGGTGCTCGGAAGCGCAACGGCTGTTTCCATTCCCAGAACCGCTCCCGACAAAATGAATGCGGGTATCTTGATGAACGCATTCAGTTACTTTTCCTTTGAAAAGGTTCGCCCCGCATACTTTGATTCGCTCCTGAAGCTTCAGCTTTCCAAGGATCCATTCCTCTTACGTGGTTGACCTTTGTATGAATAATCTGGTATTCGACTTCGCTATCGCATACAATGCAACCCTCGGCTATCTTGGAACGAAGCAATGGAACCTCATCTATCTGCATGAGGAAGGACAGTTCGTTTCCACCTATCTGAAATTGGAGGAAGATCTGAACGAAACGTTCACGACGATGATCGAGGATTTCAAGACCAATAATGCACAATAACATATCACAAAAAGCCGATGCTTATACATCGGCTTTTTGTAATATTCAGAACGACTTTTACCTTCCTTTTTCGTTTAACACACTCCACGCAGTCTGCAACCGCTCCAACGTCCACGCGGCGTTCGCGGGACTGGTTGAGGGCAAGCAGATCGCTTCCATTCCCGTTTTTGGGAGCAGATATTTGCAATACAGGCGGTGTGCTGTGGCACCGTTGGTGTAGATCCGTTCGATTTTACTTTCCGTTAAAATATGAGTCAGGTCGTTCGGAATCGCGTTTTTGATGGATGCGTCGGACGATCCCGCGATCTCACACGAGGCGATCACGTCCCACAGAGCGATTCCGTGGGCGAGCAGAAACGCTCTCTTTTCCTCAACGGTGATCGGTTGCGCGTCGTAAAAAACGGCGGCAAGCGTTCGCCAAAATCGGTTTTGCGGATGTCCGTAGAAAAAGCCCTGCTCTCTGGATTTCACCGAGGGAAAGCTCCCGAGGATTAAAATTCGACTATTGGAAGCAAATATCGGGGGGATTGGGTGAAGCTGATGCTCTGCCATTTTCATTCCTTGCCTTTAAAAATAATTTGATGATGATCAATCAAGTTGAATAAAAAATCCGAGAACGATGTTCTCGGATTTTTGGTACGGGCAACAGGACTTGAACCTGCACGTAAAAACATAAGATCCTAAATCTTACGCGTCTGCCAATTTCGCCATGCCCGCGAACAAAGAGAGCTGGGCTTGGCGAAAAGTCTTCGCACACGCCCGCGAAATGAGCGAGGATAGCAAAATTTCTTCACTCACGCTCATAATTTTCAGAGAAAATCCCTTCGCGATTATTGTAACACAAAAAATCAAAAAAGTCAAGTTGTTTTTTGATTTTCAAAGATAACAGAATGTAGTGTTACAATAGATGTGAGACCGAAAACAAAAAAAGAATAGAAAAAGTGATTGAGTTCTGTTACAATAGAATTACCCCTAACTCATCCTAACAGAAAGGACTCAATCACTTCATGAAAGATTATACCACAAACAAAC
>JAZORA010000198.1:0-6249 GCA_045656365.1 Eubacteriales bacterium
ATTATACATTATTTTTATTCGCATGTCAAGAGTAGATGAAAAAATACCGAGCGGAAGCGAAAAAACGAGCCTCAAAATATGAAAATGAATATAAAATATCCAAAATTCAGCTGAAAATGAGCCGGAATTTAAATATTCTTGATAAAGTTGATAAAAATTTCTCATTTCCACTTGCATATTTGAAAAATATGTGTTAAAATGATTGATGGCGAGGAACGCGGTTTCTCCCGTTGACAAGTTACCAAATAAAAAATACATATTTTTGGAGGAATTTTCAAAATGGCAAAGAATGTAAAAGTTGCGATTAACGGCTTCGGCCGTATTGGACGTCTTGCTTTCAGACAGATGTTCGGTGCTAAGGGTTACCAGATCGTTGCAATCAACGACCTTACCAAGCCCTCTATGCTTGCTCACCTTCTCAAGTACGATACCGCTCAGGGTCGTTACGACGGTCACACCGTTGAGGCTGATGACGAGGCAGGCACTATCACCGTAGACGGCAAGACCATCAAGATCTACGCTGAGAAGGACGCTGTTAAGTGCCCCTGGAAGAAGAACAAGGTTGACGTTGTTCTCGAGTGTACCGGTTTCTACTGCTCCCTCGAAAAGTCTCAGGCTCACATCAATGCAGGCGCTAAGAAGGTTGTTATCTCTGCTCCCGCAGGCAACGATCTCAAGACCATTGTATTCGGCGTAAACGAGAACACCCTTACCGCAGATGACCAGATCATCTCTGCTGCATCCTGCACCACCAACTGCCTTGCTCCCATGGCTAAGGCTCTTAACGAGTATGCTCCTATCCAGAGCGGTATCATGACCACCGTTCACGCATACACCGGCGACCAGATGATTCTGGACGGTCCTCACAGAAAGGGTGACCTCCGCCGCGCACGTGCAGGTGCTCAGAACATCGTTCCCAACTCCACCGGTGCTGCTAAGGCAATCGGTCTGGTTATTCCCGAGCTGAACGGCAAGCTGATCGGTTCCGCACAGAGAGTTCCCACCTGCACCGGTTCTACCACCATTCTGGTAGCTGTTGTTAAGGGTAAGGACGTAACCGTTGAGGGCATCAACGCTGCAATGAAGGCTGCTGCTTCCGCATCCTTCGGCTACAACACCGACGAGATCGTATCTTCCGACGTTATCGGTATGACCTACGGCTCTCTGTTCGATGCTACCCAGACCATGGTTGCAAAGATCGACGACGATACCTATCAGGTACAGGTTGTTTCTTGGTACGACAACGAGAACTCCTACACCAGCCAGATGGTTCGCACCATTAAGTACTTCGCAGAGCTCAACTAATTTGTGCTTTGAGAGAATAAAAACGGAAGAGTCCTTCGGGACTCTGCCGTTTTTTCACTAAGGCTCAATGTAAACATAGGGGACGGTTCCTTGTGTGCTCCACCCCACCCCCAGATTGCTTCGGCAGTCTGGGGTGTTTGTATAACGAAAAGGGAAAGGCATGCGCCTTTCCCTTTATGTTTTTTATTATGCTTCGCAAGGCTTGCCCGTGCGGACGCAAACGCCGTCAATGATGATATCGGGCGCGCCCTTTTTGGGGAAATTCAGGATCGCGGCGGTCTCACCGAGACGAAACATCTGCTGGGTTCCGCGGAGTCCAAAGGGGTGGGTGCTGATGTCAAATTTCGACCCGTCGATGGTGACGATCGCCTTTCCCGTCAGCATGGAGGTGTGCAGAGAAACCGAATGGGTGACCTCCTCGGACACGCCCGTTTCCTCATTTTCAACGGTTTCTTTGATTTCCCACGTATATTTTTTTGCCATGTTTTATGTCTCCTTTAATTTTCGTAATAGGGTAGAATGAGCTGACCCTCCAGCTCCAAAAGGTAATCCTTGGATTTTATTGCCTCTGCCAGATCGTAGGAATCTCGCAAACGGTTAGGGGTACGGAGCACACAGGTGGCGTCGTGCCCAAGATGGTGATAGTCGCTTCCGCCTGTCACCAGCAGGTTGTTTTCACGGGCATAGCGTGCCGCTAGCGCGATACGGGAATTGTGTCCCGGGTGGGTATTGAACACCTCCACTCCGTCGAGAGAATCGGCAGGAGCGGGGATACTGTTTTTGCGGTAGGGATGGGCTTGAATGATCAGATTTTTATCGTTTTTAAAGCGTCTGTAAAACTCGGTGATTCCCACGGGAAGCAGGGTGATCAGCTCCTCCAAGTCCTCGGGGGAGATGCCGTAGATCAGATAATCATTGCTGTTCTCTGTAAATCGGATCTCCACGCCGAGAAGCACCGAAAGATCGCTGCCCTCGGCAGCTTTTTTTGCCTTGAAATAATCGTTGAGATAATATTCTGCCGCCTTTTGAGGGTTGGTGTCAGCCAGCAGCTCATAGATCAAATGATTGGTGATGGTAAGCCCGTGACAGCCCCTTGCCTGATAGGTTTTCACAACCTCCTCAGGGAGAAAATCTCCGCAAGGACTAACGGGCTTGGTGTGTGCGTGAAGCTCGGTTTTAAAGGGGTATTGATGCGTTGGGGTATTCATGAGAGAACGGTGATCTCCTTTTGAAGATTGACCCATTTAATGGGGTCGGTCGGCTTAGTGGTTGCGATCGACAGATAGGCAACCTGGTTTGCTCGTTGGATTTTACAGGACTGAATGGATTCTGCCTGCGCGTCGGGAGATTTGCCGAGGATTGAAGCAAGTCCTTCCCCCGTCATTTTTGCGGTGGCTTCCTTTTGTGTCCAAATTCTCAAAAAATGCTCACAGGGAGTGTTCGATGCATGGAGGAGCGCTTTTTCAGAATCTGAAAAATAACGGTCGGCAATACGAGAAAAGGAATCTTTTCTCGCAAGTCCCTCTACGTCCACTCCCACGGGTCCTTCGGTGCTCACCACGGCGACCGCAAAGGAATCGGTGTGAGATAGACTGAAGGAGGGAAGCGCGGGGGATTCGAAATAGGGCTTTCCTTGGGGTGTACGGAGGACACTCTCTGGTAGGGGGATCGAAAGAATCTGTGCCAGATCCCAAAGAGCAAGCCACACACCGAGACTCTCTCGCAAAGCGGCTTCATTGCGAATGTTGGAAAGTCGACGTTGCTCCTCCTTCCCAAAGGGAAGAGAGGAAATGAGAACGCCCAAAAGATCCTGATCCTTTGTGATTGCCTGTATTGGCAAAATCCGTCCGTAAAGACTCATGTCCCGTGCCTCTTTTCTCTGAAACTCCGATACGTTTATTATACAATGATTTTTTAGAATTTTCAATATCTTTTCTCAATCAAATAAGGATTTTTTTGAAAAGAAAAAGACGAAAACTTGACAAATACTATAATTTATATTATAATATTATAATTAGGGTAATAGTCTCCTTTTTTGAAATGGAGGAAAACATAAAGGATAATCGAAATGGAAACGAAGAATAATAGAAATCATATCATTTCTCTTGAAGAAAGCGAAAAGCAAAGAGAATATATGCTGAAAATGCGGTCAGAAAATGACCGTTTTCTGGCTGAAAACGGCGTTCGCCGTCAAGCCTTTGTCCTGACTCTCGGCTGTCAACAGAACGAGGCGGATAGCGAAAAGCTATCGGGCATGGCGGAGGCTATGGGATACGAAATGGCAGATAAGCCGGACGGCGCATCCTTGATTCTTGTCAATACCTGTGCCATTCGCGAGCATGCCGAGCAACGGGCACTTTCCATGGTGGGACAGTACAAGCACCTGAAGGCGAAAAATCCGGAGCTCATCATCGGTATTTGCGGTTGCATGGTGGTACAGCCCCATCGGGTAGAGGACATTAAAATGAGATACCCTTACGTGGATCTTTTGTTCGGAACCTCCTCGATCCACCGTTTTCCCGAGCTTCTCTGTGAAAAGCTTCGGATAGGGAAACGAATCTTTTGTCCCGACGAAAAGGAATATCTTGTGGCGGAGGGATTGCCGATCCGTCGAGAGGATACCACCAGAGCATGGGTGTCGATCATGTACGGCTGTAACAATTTTTGCTCCTACTGTATCGTGCCTTACGTCAGAGGTCGAGAGCGCAGCCGAGAGAAATCGGCGGTCGTAGCCGAGGTGAGGTCGCTTGTGGAGGCGGGATATCGGGATATTACGCTTCTCGGACAGAATGTCAATTCCTACGGCAAGGATTTTGGCAGTGAGTACGATTTTGCTGATCTCCTTGCTGAGCTTGATGCCATTGAGGGGGATTATTGGCTTCACTTTATGACCAGTCACCCGAAGGACGCTACGAGAAAGCTGATCGACGTGATGGCAAACGCCAAGCACGTGGCACGGCATTTTCATCTTCCCATGCAATCGGGCAGTGATGACGTGCTCAGACGCATGAACCGTCGATACGATTTCGGGAAATATATCGGGATTGTGGATTATATTCGGGAAAAGATGCCCGATGCCGTGATCACCTCGGATATTATCGTGGGATTTCCCGACGAGAGCGAGGAGGATTTCGAGGCAACGCTTTCGGCACTTCGCCGCGCGAAATTCGATATGATCTTCTCGTTTATCTATTCTCCCCGCAAGGGAACCCCCGCCGCCCAGATGGAAGGACAAATTCCACAGGAGGTCAAGGGCGCACGCTTTGACCGACTTCTTGCGGTGCAGAATGAAATTTCCTTGGCATCCAATAAAAAGCTTGAGGGAGAGATTTTGCGCGTTCTTTGCGACGGTGTGAGTAAAAATAACGACCAAGTCTTTAGCGGACGTACCGAGGGCGGAAAGATCGTGTTTTTTGACGCGACTCCCGATAAGAAGGGACAGTTCCTCTCGATTAAGATCGATCGGGCTGAGCCATTCGCACTGTACGGAACGATAACAAATAACGATTGAATGAATTGAATTAACCGGAATCAACAGAAAGGAATCGAATATTATGGAAATTTTTGAATTGGCGGCAGCTCTCGGAGATGCCCTGAAGAAGGATGAAAAGCTGGTTCGCTTGGATCTTGCCAAGAAGGCGTACGAGGAGGATGGCGATCTGCAAAAGAAGATGGTGGAGTACGAGGTTCAGCAGAAGGCGCTCTCGGTGGAGATTACCCGTGACGAGAGAGATACGCTCCTGATGGACACCATTCAGAAGAGAATTGATACTCTTTACCGTGAGATCATGGAGCATCCCGTGTTTATGGAGCTGAACGAGGCGCAGTCCGAGGTGAACGAGCTGATGAATGCGGTCAACAATACCATCACCTATCACATTACGGGAGAGGAACCCTCCTGTACCCATAATTGCGCGACCTGTGGCGGAGGATGCGCGCACTGACCTACGCTGACCCCAAATCAGAAGGACGGAGGATCGTACCATGACTCCGATGATGGAGCAATATTTCGAGATTAAAAATCAATATAAGGATCACTTGCTGTTTTACCGTCTCGGTGACTTTTACGAGATGTTTTTTGACGATGCCGTTTTGGCTTCGCGTGAGCTGGAGCTGACCCTGACGGGAAGAGATTGCGGTGAGGCGGAGCGCGCTCCCATGTGCGGCGTTCCGTTCCATAGCGCCGAGGGTTACATAGGCAGATTGATCGAAAAGGGATACCGTGTCGCCATCTGCGAGCAGACCGAGGATCCCGCCTTGGCAAAGGGACTTGTAAAGCGAGAGGTTGTCCGTGTGGTTACTCCCGGTACGTTGATTGAGACCAATCTGCTTTCCGAAAAGAAAAACAATTATCTTTCTGCCGTTTATCTCAACGAATTTGAATGCGGCATTGCCTTTGCGGACGTTTCCACGGGGCAGATTTTTGCTACCTCCTTTGGGGGGGATCGTTTGTCGAGTCGCCTGAAAAATGAGCTGGGCACCTATTGTCCCAGCGAGGTAATCGTCAATCTGAGCCGCAAGAAGCTGGGAGATACCTGTGAGTTTATTACGGGTCGTCTTAGCGCGATGCTGATTGATAACCGTCCGACCGAGTTTGAGTACGAAGCGGCGTGGGAGATTGTCAAGGAACAATTTTCCCAGCAGCTCAGAGAGGGAATTGAAGAGAACCGTTCTCTCGTGTCGGCGCTGGGAGGACTTCTTGCTTACGTTCGTGAAACGCAAAAGAGCGATATTTCGTACATGAAGGATCTTCAGGTCTATTCGGACGGTCAGTTTATGGAGCTGGACGTCAATACCAGAAGAAATCTTGAATTGACCGAGACCATGCGGACGAAGGAAAAGATGGGCTCGCTTCTTTGGGTTTTGGATCGTACCAGAACGGCTGCGGGCGCACGGCTTTTACGCCAGTGGGTAGAGCATGCGCTATTGAGCGTCAGAGAAATT
>JAZORA010000199.1:0-5810 GCA_045656365.1 Eubacteriales bacterium
TCTTCCTCGGTCTCGGGGTAGGAGAAATCAAGAAGTCCCACGTATTTCTCGGGGTCGATGGCAAAGAGGAAGAGATAGAGACGGGGCCCCTTTTCCTTATCGATGAGTAGCTTATAGACCGTGCGGAAGAACGCGCCCTGAAGGGATTTCAGCTCCTTCTCGGGCATGTCGATGCCGTAGACTGCCTTGGGAATGGAATAAAGCTCGGCGTTGAGCTCGTCGAGCGTATAGCCACCCTTGGAAATGTAGGCATGCAACAGTTCAACGGTCTTCTTTTCATTGTCACTGAGGGTGTTAAACACCTCAAAGTTACGGGTCACGCGCAGACGGTTGACCTGATCGGGCGCACACTGCTCCAGCCAGAACTTGGCGCGGTCCAGACGGTCGCGGAAGTCTGCCTCCTTGTAGGGGGTGCCGATCTTCTCGAATACGGTCTCCAGCATAGGAACGTTGAAGTTTACCACCGAGCCCAGCTGAACGAGAAGCGCCAGCGGAACGGTAGCAAGCTCACGACCCTCAATGTGACAGCAGTCCATAATGTCGCGGGTCAGGTCATTTGCCTTGCCCTCACGACACTCGTTGAGCATCTTGTCGAATTCAAAATACTGGCGGAGGATTCCGTCGTCAAAGCAGATATCAAACGCCTTGGTGGGGTCGGTCTTGGCATAGAGCCAGAGAAGAACCTCGGGCTGATAAAGCTTCAGGAGGGTATCGGGGGTCAGATTCAGACCCGAGGAGGAGGACATTTTGCCCGTCATTCCCTTGATACCGATAAATTCGTAGCCCTGATAGATGGGGGCGTCGTGGTGATAGATCCGCTTCGCGATCAGCTTGGAGTTGTTATAAGAGCCCGTGGGCGCGGAGTGATCCTTTCCGCCCGGCTCAAAGTCTACCTGCTCGTACTTCCAACGCATTGCCCAGTCAATCTTCCAGCCCAGCTTACAGTTGTGGTTTTCAAGGAAATTGAAGTGGCCCACGTGACCGCAACGGCAGGTAAAATCAGCCTCGGTGCAGTCCTCGGAAAGAGAAGTGATGGTGGTAAAGTCGGTGTGACACTCGGGACAGAAGATGCTGACGGGGTAGTATGCCGCCTTTTCGGCATCGTGCTCGGCGCGTCTTTCCTCCTCAGATTTGGTCATATCCTTGGTCTTGAAGGAGTCGAGAATCTCAAAGATCTCGTCTCTCTTTCGGAGCGCCAAAAGGATATCCTCCGTATATTTTCCCGAACGGTACATTTCCGCCTGATAGCGACAGTCCAGCTTCATGCCAAAGGGCGCAATGCCGTTGAGGAATTCCTCCTCAAAGTGCTTGGCGTAGTTTTCGTGACAGCCCCAAGGGTCGGGGATGTCCACATAAGGACAGCCGATGTATTTATCGTAAGCCGAGCCAACCACGGCTTGAACGTTGGCAGGAATTTTGCGGCAACGGTCGTACTCGTCCCACGAAATCAAAAGCTTTGCTTTCTTGCCCTTCTTCTCCAGCGCCTTGACGACGAACAGAGGGGTTGCCAGATCGCGGAAGTTTCCGATATGAACCGAGCCCGAGGGACTGACACCCGCGGCGCAGACGTATTCCTCCTTATCGGGATTTTTCTCGATCATTCTGAGTGCAATTTCTTCTGACCAATGCATAATTTACTCCTTGAATTCAATAAATCAAAACAATATTCATATTATTATAACACACGCGAAGAAAAAAGTCAACGGTTGGACAAAGTTTTCGCGTTTTTCTGCCATCCTCAGAGGAATAATTCAAGCAGAAAGACCGTCAGGCAAGAGGCAATCGCCACGGGGAAGAGTCCTCCGCCGAACCAAGCCAAGAGGATGGCGATCACAAGCGCCGCGCCTGCCGCAATGGGAGACTGGGTGGCGTGCAGAATGGCGGGGAAGGTCATAACCGCCAGTGTGACGTAGGGAACGTAATAGAGGAAGGATCGCAGGGTCTTGTTCTTGATCTCCTTGCGGATGAGTGTCAGGGGAAGCACACGAATCAAGTAGGTTACGCCTGCCATACAGGCAATATACAGATAGGCTTTCATTGGCGTTCCTCCTTTCCGTCATGTTCGTCCTTCAGGGGGCAGAGGATTGCCGCCAGAAGGGAGATGACCACCGTCAGGAGAATGATGCGGATTCCCTCGGAGAGATTTGAGATCACAGGGAGCAGCTCGCAGGCAAGACTCGCGGCAAAGCTGATGGCAACCAAGAGACAGACCACCCGATTTTTCCGTGATTCGGGAACAAAGACAGAAATAAACATGCCGTAAAGACCGACACTCAAGGCACTGAGCAAGCGAAGGGGAAGAATGTCACCCAGAAGCGCCCCCAGAAGCGTTCCGCTGGTCCAGCCAAAGGTGGCAACCACGAAGGTGCCGTAGGTAAAGAAGGGGTCAAGCCGATCGGGCTGAGCGATGGAGACTCCAAAAATCTCGTCGGTGACCGTAAATCCCAAAAGCAGACGCTGCCACATGGGTGTGTTGGGCTTGAGCTTTTGTGAGAGCGAGGCGGACATCAGAAGATAACGGGCATTGGCGACCGCCTCCATGATGGTAACCTCCAGATAGGTTGCGCCCGCGGCGATCAGGGAAAAGCCCGCGTACTCTCCCGCGGAGGCATTGATCAAAAGACTGGTAAGTGCCGCTTGCAGTGAGGTGATCCCCGCCTTTTTCGCGGTGATTCCCAAAGCGATGGCAACCGCAAAATATCCAAGAGAAATGGGGATTCCCGCCCGCATTCCTCTGAAAAACCATTTTTTTCGATTCACGATTTGGAGTCCTTTTCTTATTTTTCGATATTTTTTGAAGCTTTAGAAAAACATTATCAGTATATCACAACCGTCGGGTTTTGTAAAGGGATTTATTGCGAGAAAATGTAAGACTTTCCTTGTAAAATTTTTCTTTTACGTAAGGGCATGGGTATGAAAGGAGAGGGGTATGGAAAAAATAAGAATATGGCGTATGATTTGCTTGTTCTTGCTTCTGGGGATTTGTCTCTCGTCCTGCGGGGGACGGAAGCCTCCCATGGATTATCGGGAGGATCGGTTTTCGGCGAGGATCTCATGGCAGTCCTCGGAGGGGGTAACACTCATGGGGACGCTTGAAGCAGAGGAGGGCGAGCTTCGGATTTGCCTGCTTTCTCCCAAGGCATGGGAGGGTGTGGTGGTGAGCCATACACAAGAGGAAACACGCGTCGAGTATGACGGCATGGTAGCCGAAGGGGTAGCGCTTGGGGAGATCGACGAGGTGTTGGCGCTTTTGAGCCCCCGGGGGGAGCTTCGGATCATTACGCGAGGAAATTGGAAGGGACGGCAGGTGCTTTACGGAGAAATTTATCAGGCGGGAGAGGAAGAGAGGTATGAGCTATATCTGGAAGAAAAAACGGGCATTCCGTTGGAAATCCGACGGGGAGAGCGGTCGGTTACGTTTCTGTCTTTTCGGTCGGGCGAATAGGGGGCGTATCGGGTGAGGATTCTTTTGTTGATCTCGTCCTTGGAGATCGGCGGAGCGGAGACCCACGTCTGTACCCTTGCTCGGGAACTGTCATGTCGAGGTCATCAGGTTACGGTGGCTTCCGCGGGGGGACGCTTGGTATCCGAGCTGAGGGGGTGGGGAATCCCACATGAGAGGTTGCCGCTGAATCGGCGAATGCCGTGGCACCTGGCTCGCTCGTATGGGCGCTTGCGCCGTTTCCTACGGGAGGAGCGGATCGATCTGATCCATGCCCACTCCCGTATTCCCGCGCGCCTGGTGAAGGGGATGGCAAGCAGACGAGGGATTCCCCTGGTTACCACGGTACACGCCCGATTTTCCTCGGGCTTTTTGGCTCGTCGGCTTTCCTGTTGGGGAGGACGAACCATTGCCGTCAGCGAGGATCTTGGGAGGTACGTGGAAACGTGCTATGGTGTGGAGAGAAAACGAGTCACCGTGATCCCAAATGGAGTCGATCCGTCCATCTTCTTTCCAAGGGATGGAGAAAAATCGGACAAGCCTCGGGTGGTGTTTCTCAGTCGCTTGGATGAGGATTGCTCTCGGGGAGCGATTCTTTTATGTGCGCTTGCCCCGATACTCTGTGAGGATTTTCCCGAGATCGAGATTACCATCGGGGGAGGGGGCGATTATTTGTGTCAGGGCAAATCCTTGGCGGAGAGGGTGAATCGGCGTATGGGACGCACCGTCGTGTGTTTCGTGGGGGAGGTGGATCAGCCCGCGTCTCTCTTTCGATCGGCGCATGTCGTTCTCGGCGTGTCTCGGGTGGCATTTGAGGCAATGGCGTGCGGTGTTCCCGTGGTGTTGGGTGGCAACGAGGGCTTTTTGGGACTTGCCGCAGGAGAAAACCTTGCTCGCGCCGAGCGGACGAATTTTTGCGGACGGGGTGAGGCCCCCTTGGAGGGGGACGTATTGCTTTCGGTCTTGCGAAGTCTCCTTTCCGCCTCTCGTGAGGAACGGGAGAGGATTGGCTTGGAGGGACGGGAGTATGTGCTAAGGCATCACTCTCTCGCCAAGACGGTCGATGCCATCGAGGGCGTCTACGGACAAGCCGTGGAAGAGGGAAAACGGGTTCTTCTTTGCGGATATTACGGCTTTGGCAATATGGGGGACGATGCGCTGCTCCATGCCGCGATCGCACGCGCCCAAGATCGCTTTTCGGGGGTGGAGATCGTTGCCATGACCCGACGGGGAAAGCGGGACGAAGCGCGCTTTGGTGTTCGTTGTGTGCGCCGTACAAGAATAGGGGCAATCCGACGGGAGCTTCGCCGGGCGAGGGCGTTGATCTTTGGCGGAGGAACGCTTCTGCAAGAGGAGACCAGCCTGCGCTCTCTCGTTTATTATTCCGGGCTTTTGCGAATGGCAGAACGAGTGGGGGTGAGGTGTGAGCTTTGGGGCAATGGCTTGGGAACCGACTACAGCAAGCTGGGAGAGCGGCTCTTACGCTCCGCACTTACAGGATGCGCATGGATTGGTCTGCGGGACGGCGAGTCGATCCGCTTGGCAAAGGGTCTCGTCGGAAGCGACACCGTACATGAGGATCCCGATCTTGCCCTGAATACGCCGTCCGCAAAGGAGGAGCGAGTGGACGCGCTGCTTTCCCGATGGGGGCTTCGTTTGGGTTCGGACGATCAAAAAAGCTCCCTCGTTCCGTACGCCGTGGTGGCGGTACGAGGGCGAGAGAGCGGGGGATATCTTCGGATTCTTCGGGAGTGGCTGTCTATGCTGCGAGCCGAGGGATTGAAATTGATTTTCGTCCCCATGTTTCCCGCGGAGGATCGGAGGGTGAGCCAAAGACTGTCTCGGGAGTACGGGGGAATCCTTGCCGAGAACTTGCGCGCCGACGAGCTGGTGGGCGTCATGGCGAATGCCCGGGTGGTATGCTCTATGCGTCTTCACGCTTTGATCTTTGCCGCCACGGCGGGCACACCCTTCGTTGGCTTTGGTGCTGAGGATAAGATCGCGCGCTTCTGTCGGGAGCATGGAGGCGTATATTTTACCGATCTGTATTGATTCAACAATACCCGAAATGCAGTGCTTCGTATGTCTTAATTCAGGCAGAGCTTGTCAAAAAAAGGACAGAGAATTGGTTGATTCTCTGTCCTTTCGTATACGGCTCTATGTATACTTATGCCTGATGATAGGTTTCGAGGAACTTGCCGATTCTCGCCATAGCCTCGCCCAAAACGGGTGCTTCGGGGAGCATCACGATACGGAAGTGGTCGGGCTCGTGCCAATCAAAGCCGCTTCCGGGAACGATCAGAATGTTTGTTCCGTGTAAGAGATCACGGGCAAAGACCTTATCGTTGGTAATGCCGAATTTCTTGGT
>JAZORA010000200.1:0-3611 GCA_045656365.1 Eubacteriales bacterium
ATTGCGGTGGGTATGGCGACCAACATTCCTCCCCACAACCTGGGAGAGGTCATCGACGCTACCATCTACCGTATGGAAAACCCAGAATGTACAAGTCGGATCGTAGCCATGTCGTTCTGTGAGCCAAGGAGTTGAGTGGAACCATTGTCTTCCTAAGACCGCTTGGCCTCCGACTTATTGCGGTGGGTATGGCGACCAACATTCCTCCCCACAACCTGGGAGAGGTCATCGACGCTACCATCTACCGTATGGAAAACCCAGAATGTACCGTGCCCGAGCTGATGGAATACGTCAAGGGACCCGATTTCCCCACCCGCGCCACCATCTACGGTACCCACGGCATTCTTCAGGCATACACCACGGGTAAGGGACATCTGCGCGTGCGTGCCAAGGCGGAGATCGAGGAGGATAAGCATCGCATTATCATCACCGAGATCCCCTATCAGGTCAATAAAAGTACCCTTTGCGAAGCCATCGGTCAGCTGGCAAGAGAAAAGCGGATCGAGGGTATCACCGATCTGCGCGACGAGTCGGGCAGAGACGGTATGCGCATTGTGGTGGAATACCGCCGCGATGCCAACGGACAGGTGATTCTGAATCAGCTTTATAAATATTCTCAACTGGAGGATACCTGTGCCGTCAATATGCTGGCGCTGGTCGGCGGCGAGCCGAAGATCCTCTCTCTCCCCCAGATCCTCGACGTGTATATTGACCACCAGAAGTCGGTCATCTACCGCCGTGTAAAGTTTGAGCTGGAGAAGGCAAAGGCAAGAGCCCACATTCTGGAGGGCTACCATATCGCCATCGATAACATTGACCGAATCGTAGAGATTATGAAGACCTCTCCCTCGATTCCCGAGGCAAAGCAGAGACTGATGGCAGAGTTCTTTACCGTCACCTATAAGGACGGCTACGAGAACGAGCTTGGAAACGTTCGTCAGCTCACCGATGCGCAGGCTCAGGCGATCGTGGAAATGACCCTCGGCAGACTGACGGGCATGGAGCGTGACAAGATCGAAGAGGAGCTGGCAAGACTCCACGCGCGAATTCTGGAGCTTGAGGGAATCCTTCAGGACGAAGGAAAGATCATGCAGATCATCAAGGACGAAATGTCCGAGATCAAGCGCAAGTACGCGGACGAGAGACGCACCGAGATTGCGCCCGCTACCGACGATATCGATCTTGAGGATCTGATTGAGAAGCACAACTGCGTCATTACCATGACCCATGCGGGATACATCAAGCGTCTGCCCGCCGATACCTATTCGGCTCAGCGCCGCGGCGGCAAGGGAATCATCGGTATGTCCACCAAGGAAAACGACTTTATCGAGCAGGTGATGGCGCTTCACAGCCACTCCTATCTCATGATGTTTACCAATAAGGGTAAGGTTCACACCCGCAAGGCGTACCAGATCCCCGAGGCATCGAGAACCGCCAAGGGAACGAATATCGTGAACCTTCTGGAGCTGCTTCCCGAGGAAAAGATCACGGCGATGATAAGCGTGGAGGGCTTCAACGAGGGTGAATACCTGACCATGGTCACGAAGAAGGGTGTGATTAAGCGTACCCTTCTGACCGAGTACGAGTATCAGCGTCGCGGCGGTAAGATCGCGCTGCATCTGGATGAGGATGACGAGCTGGTGTTCGTAATGCACACCCACGGCGAGTGTGATATTATTCTGGCGACTAAGAACGGCTCTGCCGTTCGCTACACCGAGGCAAACGTTCGTCCCATGGGTAGAACGGCGCGCGGTGTTCGCGGTATCAGTCTGCGCGGTGACGACTACGTAACGGGTGTTGCCATCGTGGAAGAGGGCAAGAGCCTGATCACCGTAACCGAAAACGGCTACGGCAAGAGAACCGACTTCGACGATTTCCGCGTGATGAAGAACCGCGGCGGTCACGGTGTGACCTGTCACAACCTGAACGAGAAAACGGGCGCGCTCTGCGGAATCCGTGCGGTTTCGGACGAGGACGACCTGATGATGATCACCGATAGCGGTACGATCATTCGTACGCCCGTGTCCGAGATCCCCACCTACTCGAGAACGGCTGGCGGTGTCATTCTGATGCGTCTTGGCGAGGGACAAACCCTTGTGAACTTCACGGCGGTTGCCCACGAGGAGCCCGAGGAGGACGAGGAGTTAGTTGAAACTATCGAGTTAAGCTCCGAGGAGTTAGCCACGGCAAACGAAGCGGGCGAATAATGTATCAAGCAAGAGCAAAGGTTGAAGACTTTTTCTAATTGTGGGGCGTTTGATTAAAAAGCCTTCTCCTGTGGGAGAAGGGGGACCACGAAGTGGTGGATGAGGAGTTAGCTTGCGTTTTGAAACACCTCATCCGTCACGCTTCGCGTGCCTCCTTCCCCCGCTGGGGAAGGTTATTTATGTGACGTTAATACAAAATAAAGATTCTTTTTACAATAAGGAGAATTTATGAAAAAACTGATTTGTCTGATATGCGCGCTGGTGGTCTTGGCGTTGGCGATCCTCATTCCCGTGGTGATCCATCTTCGCAAGCCTCCCAAATACGAAGAGATCGAGGAGAGACTCCGGGAGCTGGTAGAGGCATCGTACGAGGTGAACGAGATCTTTTTCGGTGAGGGTCTTGAGACCTACGAGCGGATCTACGACAGCTATTCCAGTCTCCGGACCTTTGACGCCAATGAAGACGGAACGGTTGTAAAGTATCAGTATTATGAGGTAGTTGATCCGAGCTACAAGCGTGTGATTGCCTTCAAAAAAGCACAATTTAGCTTGGATAATCCTTTGCGCTACGTGGAGGTTTTAACGGCCCCCGACGCGGATCGTGAGCTTTTCTATGTGAACACCGAGAAAAAGGCGTATTGCTATCTTCTCAAGGATTACGAAGAGCCGAAGCATGATTTTTATTATAGCAGCAACGATCCTACCGATTATGATTATGTCCGTCTGGACGGTAAAGTGCAGTCGGTCAGTCAGATCAAGGAGATGGCAGAAGCGGTTTATTCCACCGAGTATCTGTCCTCGATCTATGATTCTATGTTCATTGGTACGGTGGGCGCCGCCGAGTCGGTGGACGGTCTTTCTGCCCGTTATATCGAATATACCAGCGAGGGTTCCGTTTATCTGATGAAGTCCAATTCCTTTGAGCCCCTGATCACCGAGCGGAGAGTCTACGATTTCTCGACTGCCGAGATCGTTCGCCCATCCAATAAAAATCATATTACAGTGGAGATCGATTCCTATCTCCCCTCCGCGCCCGACCGTATCCAACGTGTCCGCCTGAGCCTCACGCTTCAGGATGGCATCTGGATGCTCGATAGTGCAACGTATTAAGGACGCGTGTTACTTTTCTTTCGCGAAAGAAAAGTAACCAAAAGAAAGCAAAACAAAAAAGCACTTAACGTAGCCGCATTGTTCGTACAAAACCCCGTAGGGGCGAACTGTGTTCGCCCGCGGGCGTTCACAGAACGCCCCTAC
Source organism: Eubacteriales bacterium (assembly GCA_045656365.1). Taxonomy (GTDB): domain Bacteria; phylum Bacillota; class Clostridia; order Oscillospirales; family CAG-272; genus HGM12713. The sequence continues at coordinate 3,462 of JAZORA010000200.1, forward strand.
GAGATTGAGCGGTGAGTGCGAACCTAATTCTGCAACGCGGCGCGTTGCGGAGCTAGGTCGAATCCGTGCCCCAAAGCAAAAAAACAAGGGAGCGATTGCTCACTTGTTTTTTTGTGTTTGGCGACCGAAATAGATGACGTAGAAAAAATC
>JAZORA010000201.1:0-3198 GCA_045656365.1 Eubacteriales bacterium
TCCTTTGCCTCTTAAGTATTAAGGAGAAAAATCATGAAGAAAATAGCGATTCTCGGATGTGAAAACTCTCACGCCGACGCGTTTCTCAAGTGCATGAAGGAACGAGAGGAATTCAGCGAGATCCAGGTGGTGGGTGTATACAGCGACGAGCTTGATACGGCGGAGAAGCTGCGCGAGCAGTTCGGCGTGGAGATCCTTTCGGATTACGCGGACGCCGTAGGGAAGGTGGACGGTATTATGATCACCGCCCGTAACGGTGATAACCACTTCAAGTACGCCAAGCCCTATATCGAAAGCGGCATTCCCATGTACATCGACAAGCCCATTACCAACGGTGAGGAGGAGGCTCTGGCCTTCATGGAGCAGTTGATGGCGCATGGGGTTCGGATCTCGGGCGGCTCTTCCCTGAAGAAGGACGAGTTCGTGATGCGCCTGAGAGCGGAGCGAGAGAGTGACGAGGGCGGAAAGACCCTTGGCGGCTACGTACGCGCCCCCTACGAAAAGGGTAGCGAATACGGTGGACTCTTCTTTTACGCTCAGCATCTGGTGGAGATGGTGGGAGAGATTTTCGGACGGTATCCCATTTCGGTTTGGGCAAAGCCCAACGGTGATCAGTTCCACGTGATCTTCCACTACGAAGAGTACGATTGCGTCGGACTCTTCTGCAATGAAAGATACCGCTACTTTGTATCCCGTATGTCCGAAAAGACATCGGACGGTTATATGATCCCCACGTCCTCGGCAAAGGATTGGTTTTATCGGGAATTTAAGGAGTTCTGCGGTCTGCTTGAGGGCGAGCCTCAAGAGATCAGCTATCGGGATTTCATCGCCCCCGTTTTCGTCATCAGCGCCATTGAGCGCTCCTTGGCGAGCGGTCAGGAGGAGAAGGTTAACGCTTTTGAGATCGGAGGAAAACAATGAGCAGTATTATCATGTCCGCCTTTTCGGACGAGTACGCAACGCCCTTTGAGGAACAGCTTCAGGCGATGCAGCATTACGGAATTGGGTACATTGAGCTTCGTCATGCAAACGGAACCAACGTGTCCGCCCTGAGCGACGAGGAGCAGGAGGAAATCGTGCGCCTTCTCGAGAAATATGGGATCCGCGTGTCCTCTATCGGCTCTCCCTTGGGAAAGATCCGTTTGGACGAGGATCATGAAGCACACCTGGAAACGGCGAAACGGGTTTTTGCCTTTGCTAAGCGCCTTGGTGCAAAATACATTCGGGTATTCAGCTATTACGCGCCCGAGGGCGAGAATATTGCCGATCATAAGGGGGAGGTTCTTGAGAGACTTTCCGCTATGCTTCGTCTTGCCCGTGAATACGGCGTGACGCTTTGCCACGAGAACGAGGCGAATATCTACGGCGATACGCCGATTCGTTGCCGCGAGCTTCTCGATTATTTCGGAGGAGAGCTGAAGTGTGTGTTCGATATGGGTAACTTCGTACTGGAGCAGGTAAAGCCTTATCCCGACGGCTACGAGCTGTTGAAGAAGGATATTGCATATTTCCATATCAAGGATGCCCTGGCAGAGGGAGCGATCGTTCCTCCCGGCTGCGGAGATGCAAGAATCAAGGAGATTCTTGCAGCGCACAAGGAATACACAAAGGAGGACTTCTTCACGGTTCTCGAGCCTCATCTGCAAACCTTCTCGGGGCTGAACGCACTGGTGGGACGCTCCTTTGAAAATCCATACAAATATGAAACCGCGCAAATCGCGTTTGACGATGCGGTCAAAAAATATCGGGAGTTAATCGTATGAAAAAAGAATTTGTAAAGGACCTTCTGAAGGTCAAGGTTTATTCCACAAGAGATGAAATGGGCAAAGCGGCAGGCGCCGAAATCAAGGCGAAAATCCTGTCCCTGCTCGAAACCAAGGAAACCATCAATATGATTTTTGCCGCCGCTCCCTCTCAGAATGAGGTGCTGGCGTCTCTGGCAACCGATCCCGAGATTCCGTGGAATCGCGTAAACGCCTTCCACATGGACGAGTATATCGGTCTTGCCGCTGACGCGCCTCAGGGCTTTGGTAACTTCCTGAAGGCACACATCTTCGGACTGGCAGATTTTAAGAGCGTGTCCTATATCGACAGCACGGCAACCGACGCCGAGAAGGAGTGTGAGCGCTATTCCGCTCTTCTCAAGGAGTACCCCACCGACATCGTGGTTATGGGAATCGGTGAGAACGGACATATCGCCTTCAACGATCCGCCCGTTGCCGATTTTAAGGATGCAAAGATGGTCAAGCCCGTAGTTCTGGACGAGATCTGCCGCAATCAGCAGGTTCACGACGGTTGCTTCGCAACCATCGACGACGTGCCGAAGATGGCGATCACCCTGACCGTTCCCACCCTGTTTGCGGGAGATTATCTTTTCTGTATCGTTCCCGCGCCCACCAAGGCACAGGCAGTACGGGATACCGTCTGCGGCGAGATCGGCGAAGCCTGTCCCGCCACGATCCTTCGTCAGCACAAGAACGCGATCCTCTATCTTGACGGCGACAGCGGCTCGCTTCTCCCTGAAAACGTATGAAACGGATCAGATGCGATCGCATCATTCTTTCTGATGGAATTTTTGACGGATTTGTCTATTTTGAGGATGGCAAAATCACCGAGGTAAGCGAGCGGGAGATCCCCTGTGCGGAGGAATACGATCTGCGCGGCAGCTATGTCAGCGCGGGCTTTATCGATATCCATACCCACGGCGGGGGAGGACATCACTTTGAAGGAAGTGAAGAGGAGATCGTTGCCGGCTGTAATTTTCACCTGAAGCACGGTACTACCACCATCTGTCCGACCGTATCGGCAGATGCTTTTGAGGTTATGGCAAAAGCAGTGTGCGAGATCGAGAAGGCGATGGAATCCCAACGCTTTGCGGGAACGATTGTCGGTGCCCATCTGGAGGGACCGTATCTTTCCGCCAAGCAGGCGGGAGCGCAGTGTCCCACCTTTATCACGCCTCCCGTGGAGGAGGATTACCTGCCGCTTCTCCAAAAGCATGGCGGCGCCATTGCCAGATGGAGCTACGCACCCGAAAACGACGGGGAAGAGCGCTTCGCGAAAGCCCTGAAGGAATATGGCGTAGTTGCCTCCGCAGGACATACCGACGCGACCTATGACCACATGGCTCGCGCCCTGGCGTGCGGATGCAATCTGGTGACCCATCTCTATTCCTGTACGTCGACCATCACCCGTGAC
>JAZORA010000202.1:0-3297 GCA_045656365.1 Eubacteriales bacterium
TCAAAACCCTTTCCACCTTACAATACACGAGCACGCCGATAAAGGGCGGCCACATGTTGATGAAATTCAATCCGTAGAAGCAATGGGCGATCACGAGAAGATACGCCGCAAAGGTAGTGCTGTTGGCACGAGCACGGCTGAAGCCGATGATCATCGTGCAGGCAAGACCACACACCCCCGCGTTAAAAAGCGTGCTGGCAAGACAACCGAGAGAAAAATAGTCGGTAACCAGCTTGGAGGGGCCGGTGAAAATACTCCAGAGATTGCTCCAAAAATCCTCACTACTCACACCCGAAACCGCTTTTGCCACGGGTGTGGCGACGAAAAACGACAAATTTAAAAGTAGGATAAAGCACTTGAAGGCGATATTATTTTCTCTCTGACGCTTTTCCATCAAGTGGTTTTGTATATCGATCTGACTCATAACGAGATCCTTTCTTTTCGTGTTCGAACCCATTTTATCATATTTTAAGAAAAATTGCAATACAATCGAAGCAATCGGTGGCAGATCCATCTGTTTTTTTGCGATGCTTTTGCGCGCTTCAAACGTCATCGGCGTGCCCGTCCGTCATTTCTTCCAAAAATTCGCTTCATTATTTATTACTTATTTGTATTACCTAAAATCTCCAAAAGGTTTGTTTAATTATTGACAATCTTTTCTTTTTGTGTTATAATATTTCATACCACAAAAAAACAACTACCTTGGAGGTCATTTATGGACAAGCTGATCGTAATTTTCACGTTCGTATCTGCTGTTCTCGCGTTGCTTTTCGCACTGTTTACCGCGCGAAGAGTCATGAAATTTTCCGAAGGAACCGATTTGATGAAAAAAATCTCTTCCTCCATCAAAAAGGGTGCCAACGCCTTTTTGAAAAGACAGTATAAAATTGTAATCGTATTTTTTGCCGCCATGCTGGTCGTATTGGGCGTCATGGCAATTTGGGGACTGCTTTCCCCCTTCGTGCCCTTCGCGTTTGTGACGGGCGGCTTCTTCTCTGCCCTCTCGGGCTTTGTGGGAATGAAGATCGCAACCGCGTCCAATGCAAGAACGGCAGACGCCTGTCAGGAGGGCTTGAACCGCGGACTCCGCGTCGCCTTTTCCGCGGGAAGCGTCATGGGCTTTACCGTGGTTGGACTTGGACTCCTTGACATTTCCATTTGGTTCTTCCTTCTGAAATTCGTATTCGGTCTCGCTCCCGCCGAAATCACCAGCGCCATGCTGACCTTCGGTATGGGCGCTTCCTCCATGGCGCTCTTTGCCCGTGTGGGCGGCGGCATCTTTACGAAGGCGGCAGACGTTGGCGCTGACCTTGTGGGTAAGGTCGAGGCGGGAATCCCCGAGGACGACCCCAGAAACCCCGCGGTCATTGCCGATAACGTAGGCGACAATGTGGGTGACGTTGCCGGTATGGGCGCGGATCTTTACGAATCCTACGTTGGCTCGATCATCTCGGCTTGTGCCCTCGGCGTTGCCGCCCTCGGAACCATCTCGGCGATGGCTCTTCCCATGCTGCTGGCTGCCGTTGGCATCATTTGCTCCATCTTTGGTACCTTCCTCGTAAGAACCAAGGAGGGCGCAACCCAAAAGCAGCTTCTGGGCGCTCTTTCCCGCGGAACCAACTTCTCCGCCATCGTGATCGCCCTGGTCTCCTTCCCCCTCGTATATTTCATTCTCGGTAAAGATCATTGGACGATCTACTTCGCGATCCTGGCGGGTCTCGTTGCCGGCGTTCTGATCGGTCAGACCACCGAGTATTATACCTCCGATAGCTACAAGCCGACGAAAAATCTTGCCGCAACCTCCGAAACGGGAACGGCAACCATCATCATTGGCGGTCTTTCGGTGGGTATGCTTTCTACCCTTGTTCCCATCATCATCGTTTCCATCTGCGTACTGGTCGCCTTCTTCGTATCGGGCGGAGCCTCCAGCATGTCCTCAGGCCTTTACGGCATTGCCCTTGCGGCAGTCGGCATGCTTTCCACCCTCGGTATCACCCTGGCTACCGACGCCTACGGACCTGTTGCCGACAACGCAGGCGGTATCGCACAAATGGCAGGACTTGATAAAAAGGTAAGAGAGAGAACCGACGCGCTCGACTCTCTCGGTAACACCACCGCGGCTACGGGCAAGGGCTTTGCCATCGGCTCCGCCGCACTCACCGCGCTCGCGCTGATGGCATCCTATATTGATAAGGTCAAGAGCATCGAAGGCGGCGCGGAGAAGATCGCAAATCTCAACATTACCAACCCCACACTCCTGACCGGACTTTTCATCGGCGCATGCCTCCCCTTCGTCTTTGCGGCGCTCACCATGAACTCGGTGGGACGTGCCGCCCAGAGCGTGGTCAAGGAGGTTCGCCGTCAGTTTAGAGAAATCACGGGCCTGATGGATGGTAAGGCAGAGGCGGACTACGCCACCTGCGTCGATCTTTGTACCAAAGCAAGCCTTCGTGAAATGATCCTTCCCACCGTCGTAGCCGTAGCGGTTCCCGTCATTGTGGGTCTGGTTCTCGGCTGTCCCGGCGTGGTCGGTATGCTGGCGGGCGCTACCGCATCGGGATTCCTCCTGGCAATCTTCATGTCCAACGCGGGCGGCGCATGGGATAACGCAAAGAAATACATCGAGAGCGGCGTACACGGCGGAAAAGGCTCGGATTGCCATAAGGCTGCCGTGGTAGGAGACACCGTGGGCGACCCCTTCAAGGATACCTCGGGACCCGCCATCAATATTTTGATCAAGCTTCTTTCCATGGTCTCCATCGTCTTCGCGGCGCTGGTCGTACAGTTCTCCATCCTTTGATCATAGAAAAGATGGCGCACAATACATAACAAAAAGAACCACCACCCGGTTGGGTGGTGGTTCTTTTTCTTTGGTGACCGTTTTAGATGACATCAATAATGTTGTTCAACAACAACCTCTTCGCCCGTGCTTTCATCACGGAAACGGAAACGACGCAAATCGCCATCTCGCTTGCCTTTTCCAATGTAGGTACACGGCTTTCCGTTTTTACCAAGCGGCCAATCTGATTCTTGTGCCCAACAAGGACGACCTTTCTCGCTTTTAAATTCTTCCTTAATCTTTGCTTTAATCGCCTTTGCTCTTGCGCTTTTGCTCATGGTTCTTGGAACTTGCGGCATAATTGTATTTCGGATATACTCTTCCGCTTCACCGCCCAAAAGATAATCGGGAATTATATCAAGAGAAAAACAATATTCATCATATTCAAAATCCATAGTTATTTTCTCATTTTTGTTGGAATCATCTACATTATATCATAAACACTATACCAAATCAAT
>JAZORA010000203.1:0-4841 GCA_045656365.1 Eubacteriales bacterium
GTTGCGATGATCATACATTCAATTAGCAAACGCCCTGTGCCTTCATTGCCTCGGCAACCTTTACGAAGCCTGCAATGTTTGCACCTGCAACCAGGTCGTCGCCCAAGCCGTACTCGTTGGCAGCCTTTACGGAGTTCTCGAAGATGTTCTTCATGATCACATGAAGCTTCTCGTCAACCTCCTCAGCGCTCCAGCTGTAACGCATGGAGTTCTGAGACATCTCAAGTCCGGATACAGAAACGCCACCTGCGTTAACCGCCTTAGAAGGAGCAATGATGACACCGTTTGCCTTCAAGTATGCAACCGCCTCGTTGGTGGTAGCCATATTGGAAACCTCAACGTAGTACTTCACGCCGTTGGCAACGATCTGCTCTGCCTCAGCCATACCAACCTCGTTCTGAGTTGCGCAAGGCATCAGAATATCTGCCTTTACGCCCCAAGGCTTCTTACCGGCAAAGAACTCTACGCCGAACTTGTCAGCATAATCCTCTACGCGGTTGCGGCAGGAAGCACGCATCTCCAGCATAAAGTTGATCTTCTCCTCGGTGGAAACACCGTCGGGATCGTAAATATAGCCGTCAGGACCCGAAATGGTAACAACCTTACCACCAAGCTCGGTGATCTTCTTAACCGTACCCCAAGCCACGTTGCCGAAGCCGGAAACAGCAAAGGTCTTGCCCTTGATATCGTCCTTGAAATACTTGAGCATCTCTACGGTATAGTAAACAGCGCCAAAGCCCGTTGCCTCGGGACGAATGAGAGAACCGCCGTAAGGAATTCCCTTACCGGTCAGAACGCCGGTAAACTCGTCGCGCAGTCTCTTGTACTGACCGAAGAGATAACCAACCTCACGTGCGCCAACGCCGATGTCACCTGCAGGAACGTCGGTATCCGCACCAATATATTTTTGCAGCTCGGTCATAAAGCTCTGGCAAAAACGCATAACCTCTGCATCGGACTTGCCCTGAGGATCAAAGTCCGCGCCACCCTTACCGCCACCCATGGGGAGCGAGGTCAGGGAGTTCTTAAAGGTCTGCTCGAAGCCGAGGAACTTGATGATGCTCTCGTTTACCGAGGGGTGGAAGCGCAAGCCGCCCTTGTAAGGACCGATGGCGCTGTTGAACTGGATTCTGAAGCCGCGGTTAACCTGTACGTTGCCCTTGTCGTCAATCCACGGAACACGGAACTTAATGATTCTCTCGGGCTCTACCATTCTCTCGAGAACGCCGCTGGTTATGTAGTCGGGGCGCGCCTCGATGACGGGCTCGATCGACTCGAGAACCTCTTTTACCGTCTGGTGAAACTCGGGCTCGTTGGGGTTTCTCTTAACGACCCGCTCCATCAACTCATTCAAATACTGATTTTTGAAGCTCATTTTGGATACCTTCCTCATTAAAAATTAATCCATAATTGAATTTAAAAACGCAAAAATGCAACTCAAAGCCACAAAACTTGCAAATTTTGAGAACACCTTGCCTTTCCATTACCCAAACATTATATCACACCTGACTTTTCCTGTCAATAAATTTTTTAGACAAAAATGCAATTTTTGTTTACACTTCATGCGTCAGGTTTTTATCAGCGATCGCCCAGCCTGAAGGATATGCTCGCATCCGATTCCCGCAGCATCGTAGATCGACTGTCCGACCTCTCTCTTTTCCACGAAGGAATCTTCCACCGCTAAAATACAATACTGATCGGAACGTAAGCCATATCTGCGGATCATCTGATCGGCAAGATGCATTCCCATGCCACCGCTTCGAATCTCTTCCTCAAGAAAGATCAGTCGGCAATCGTCAGAGGGCAAAAGACCTGCGATGCGATCCGCTGTCTCCTCGTAGGGCTTCAGCTTTTCAAGAAGAATAATTCCCGAGGAAATCCCCTCCGCTTTCCACTTCTCCTTTGCGCGCAGCGCTTCGGTGACGATCCGTCCGTGTGTCACAATAATCAGCCGAGGCCGATCCTCCGCTCGATAATCGCAGACCGCTGAGGGTGCGTTATAGACTCCGTCGGGATAGAAGGCGTTCGCGACCTCCTCCGATTCAAAGCCGTTGGGATAACGGATCGCGCATGGAAGCTTGGATTCGTATGCTTCCCGCATTGCCCTCTCAAGCGCGCCAACGGTAATCGGCGTATAAATGCTCACGTTCGGGATCTCCGACAAAAACGCCACGTCAAAAATTCCATGGTGGGTTGCTCCGTCCGGCGCATTGAGACCTGCTCGGTCCACACAGATCACGCATCCAAGCCGTTGAAGAGCGATATCATGGATCAACTGGTCGTATCCTCTCTGCAAAAACGTGGAATAAATCGCAACAAAGGGCTTCATGCCGCCGGCGGCAAGTCCTGCCCCAAAGGTCAGCGCATGCTCCTCGGCAATTCCAACGTCAAAAAATCGCTTCGCAAACCGCTCGGAAAACCCTTTTAAGCCCGTTCCGTCTCCCATAGCGGCAGTAATGGCGCATACGCGGGAATCCTCCTCTGCCATCTCGGTCAGTATCCGACCCATTGCTTGAGAAAAGGATTCTCCCCTGCCGGATGCCCCTGAGCTTGGCGGCATGCCGTGATAAAGCTCGGGATCCTGTTCCGCGGGCTCGTACCCCTTTCCCTTTTTCGTCTTGACGTGCACCACAACGCTTTCGTTCAGCTTTTTTGCCTCCCGAAGCAGATGCTCCACCGCTTCGATATCGTTTCCATCAATGGGACCCAGATAGGTAAGCCCCATGCTTTCAAAATAATTCGAGCCGTAAAGCGCGTTTTTCACCGATTTTTTCACGCCACGGACAAAATAAAACATTTTTGGTCCGATCCACGGAACCTTTTTCAGGAACACACCCGTTACGCGTTTTGTTTTAAAATACCCCGATCGGGTTCTCAGCTTGGCGAGGTGCGTCGCGAATCGTCCGATGTTTTTCGAGATCGACATTTCGTTCTCGTTCATCACAATCACAAGCTTCAGATCCTTGCGGCAGTTGTTGAGCGCCTCATGGATCATTCCGCCCGTATAGGCGCCGTCGCCAATGACGGTCACCGTATAAGCATCCGAGCCGGCAAGTCGATCGGAGGTGGCAAAGCCAAGCGCCGCCGACAAGGAGGTTGAGCTATGTCCCGCGCCAAAGCAATCGTATTCGCTTTCGGCGCGATTGGTAAAGCCGCTGAGTCCCCCTGCCTGACGAAGGGTATCCATTCTTTCATACCGCCCCGTCAACATTTTATGTACGTAGCTTTGATGTCCCACGTCGAAGATCAAATGATCCTTGGGTAGCGAAAACACACGGTGAATCGCCATGGTCAATTCAACCACACCCAGATTGGATGCCAGATGTCCCCCCGTTTCGGAGGTCACACGAACAAGCTCCTGTCGGATTTCCTCTGCCAGAATCGGCAGCTCCTCCTTTGGGATCTTTTTCAGATCGTCGGGAGACCGGATCGTAGAAAGATATTTCATTTGAGAAGGCTTCATGCGATCATCCCCCTCCTTTTCATAGAATTCTTCATAACGTTTCTATTATATCATAAAATATCCGATTTGAAAAGAGATTTTTTATTTTTCAAAAAATCCCCCGAGCGCACTGACGCGCTCGGGGGGGGTTCGCTAAACTCTTAGCAATTCTTTTCAAAGGTTGCCTTCATAACCTTCAGCTTCTCTTCCGCAGCGGCGCGATTGGGGGCTACCACGCTGAAGTAGAACTTACATTTAGGCTCAGTTCCCGAGGGACGAACCGCTACCCAGCTTCCGTCCTTCAGAACGAAGCGAAGCACGTCGGAGGACGGGAATCCCGCAGCCATCATACGCTCGGAAGCGTAATCCTCCATATCCAGAACCTCAACGTCGCCCGCAGCCTTGGGAGGATCGTTTCGCAGACCGTTTACAAGCGCCTTGATCTTATCCGCACCGTCAAGTCCCTTGAAGGTGAAGTTATCCAATGCATCAAGGAAGAATCCGTATTTTGCGTAAAGAGCTTCCAGCGCGTCGATCAGGGTCTGTCCCTTGGTGTGGTAATACGCAACCGCCTCACAGAGCATGGTGGATGCCTGAACCGCGTCCTTATCGCGTACGCAGTCGGAAATCAGACAACCGTAGCTTTCCTCGTAGCCGAAAGCGAACACCTTGTCACCTGCCAGCTCGTGACGGTATACCTTGTCGCCGATGAACTTGAAGCCCGTCAGGGTCTTTTCCACGCTGACACCGTAGTCGGCGCAGATGCGGTCACCAAGATCGGAGGTCACGATGGTATTGAACATCACCGAATTGCTCGGCAGAATTCCCTGCGCCGCGCGCTGGGAAAGGATGTACTCCAGAAGAACTGCCGCAGACTGGTTACCCGTCATGCGTACGTACTCACCGCCGTGCTTTACGGCAACGCCCAGACGGTCACAGTCGGGGTCGGTGGTGATCACGATATCCGCATCGTAGCGCTTTGCGTACTCGAGAGCCAACACGTAAGCGTCTGCCACCTCGGGATTGGGGTTCAGGGTCTTACTGAACTCGGTATCGGGTGTACACTGCTCCTCAACGGGGATCACGTTGTAGCCCAGACGGTCAAGCACCGTTCTGACGGGAATATTACCCGTACCGTGCTGGGGCGAATAGACGATCTTCACGTCGCTCTTATCAAGATCGGGCTGAAGCGTAATCGCCATCACTGCCCGATAATAGGTCTCATCAAGGGTAGAATCAAGGATCTCAATCAGGTCACCCGCCTCTTCCATAGAAAGAGCGACAACCGACAAGGGATCGGCAATCTTCTCAACCTCGGCAGCCACCTGATCGTTCAGCTCGGGAACGAGCTGACAGCCTCTTTCGTCGTACAGCTTATATCCATTGTAAAGTCGGATCG
>JAZORA010000204.1:0-3865 GCA_045656365.1 Eubacteriales bacterium
GCTCTGGTCACAAGATTATCCGCGTTGTCCTCTTCCTCATCAAAGAGACGCTCCTCGATGGTCACTACCACTTCCTTGGTTGCGGCAATTCCCATTTCGTCGGCTACGATGGCAGCCGTATCATAATCCACCGTCTGGTTAACCGTCACCATCATACCAAGCATCATCAGTCTCTTGACGATCTCTGCCGAGGTAACCTTCAAGCGAGATGCCAGATCGCTGACAACGATCTCTTCGGGAAGGGTAACGCTGACGGGTGCCTTGGTAACGGGCTGGCTGCTCTTCTTTGCGCCCTTGGCCTTGTTCTTGCCAAAGGTATTGCCGGGACGATTGTTCTGTCCGCCCACCTGCTTCTTCACCTTCTGGTTTCCGCCACGAACGTCCCCGATGGAATCGGGCACGAAATTATCGAGTCTCTCGTCGTACTTGGAAAGGTCAACCGTTCCCGCTCTCATATCAACCACACGGGTTGCGCCTCTCTGCTTGGGCGCTTCATCACCCTTTACGGTCTGATTGCGCACGATGGGCTGCGGCTTGAACTTTTCAATGGGACCGCGTTGAACGCGATCGTCCTTATCGCGGAACTGTCCGCCGCCAAAGCGGTCACCATTCTGGGGTCTCTGCCCGAATCCGCCCTGACCCTGCGGTCTCTGCTGTCCGCCTCTTTGATCTCTTGCGCCAAAGGGATTGGCAAACCGATCGTTCTGGGGTCTCTGTCCGAATCCACCCTGACCCTGGCCTTGGGGTCTCTGCTGGAAACCGCCCTGACCCTGAGGTCTCTGTCCGGATCCGCTCTGACCCTGAGGTCTCTGTCCGTAAGCGCCCTGCTGTGCGGGACGATCCTGACGAGCGCCTCCCTGAGGCGCTCTCTGTCCCCCGGTACGAGGGGCGGGCGCGCCCTGTCCTCTTGCGGCAGGTGCCGTCTGAGGTCTTGCGGCAGGTGCACCCTGAGGAGCATCCGCCTTCTTTTCGGTATTTTGAGTGGAGCGAGGCTTCTCGTTCACAACAGTCGCCTTGCTCTCGGTTGCTTCCTTCCCGGTCTTGACCGTCTCGGGCGCTGCCTTGACGCTTGCGGCAGTCTCCTTCTTCTCGGTCTTCACAGTCTTTTCAGCCGATGCGGGAGCCGATTCCTTCGTCTCCTGCTTCTTTTCACCCTGATCCGCCGCAGCCACAGCTGCCTTTGCTTCTTCCCCACTTCCCTGAGTCTCGGTCGCTTTTTCGGCAACAACAGCCTTCTTCTTGGAGGGAATGTAGGTCACTCCGTCCAGATAGTCTTCAATATTCGTAATCTGATTTTCCTTGGTCAACGCCTCAAAAAGCACGTCAAATTCTGCGGGCTCTAAGGGCTTTTGCGACTTAACCGCTACTCCCTTCTGCTCCAGAATCGTCGCGATGTCCTTGGTCTTCATATTCAGATCCTTTGCGAACTGATTCATTTTCAATAAAGAATTCGATGTTTGATTTGCTGCCATACTTCCTACCTTGCTCCTCTCGATTGAGAAAAGCGTCCTTTCCGTTGGATTTACATTGATGGGTTGGGGATTGGGTGTTGCCGTGTCAAAATTTTATGCGTGATTGCTTATAAATATTTTTCGATCAAAGTCCTCATTCCGGGATCGGTCACGGCAACCGCGCCCAAAAAGGAGGTTTTTCCTACTGCCGCGGCGAGCGTCACGCCGTCAATGGGCAGGCGAACATATCTTGCCCCATAGGACTTTGTTTTATCGGATATGCGTTTGTGGGTATTTTCCGAGGTGTCCGACGATTCCAAAACGAGAAGCGTCTGCCCCCCCTTGCGACGGAGCGCGTCGCAGATCATGGGAACGCCGAAGATCAGCTTTCCCGCTCGGGCGCAAAGTCCCAGATTGCCGAGAAGCTTTGCTTCATCGAGAGAGGATTTCTCGGTTCGGTTCACGTCACTCATGGTCGGAAAGCTCCTTCTCCATGGCGTCGTAAACCTCCTCGGGGACCGTGCAGTCAAGGCTACGGTCAATACGGCGAGACTTTCTTGCCTTTCTCAGGCAACGAACATCCTGACAGATATACGCGCCTCTTCCCGATTTTTTTCCCGTAAAGTCCAGAGAGATATCCCCCTCCGGTCCTCTTACGACCCGAAGAAGCTCCTTCTTCGGCTTGTGTTCATTACATCCGAGGCATTGGCGCTGAGGAATTTTTCTTACCTTCTGCTGCTCCATACGACCTCCAAAATCTTACTCTGCCTTGATATCGATCTTCATGCCCGTCAGTCTTGCCGCAAGTCTGGCGTTCTGACCCTCCTTACCAATGGCAAGAGAAAGCTGATCCGCATCCACCATGACACGACAAGCGCGGTCTGCCGTCAAGGTCACCGACTTGACCGTAGCGGGAGCAAGCGCTGCCGCAACGAACTCCTCGGGCGTTTCGCTATAATTGATGATATCGATCTTTTCACCGTTCAGCTCGTCAACGATACCGCCGATACGCATTCCATGGTTACCGATACAAGCGCCCACTGCGTCCACATCCTCATCGCGGGACCAAACGGCGATCTTCGTACGGGAGCCTGCCTCACGGGCAACACCCTTGACGATCACGATGCCGTCCTGAATCTCAGGCACCTCCAGCTCGAACATTCTGCGAACCAAACCGGGATGTACACGGGAAAGCGTAACCAGAGGACCTCTCGATTCCTTGTTGACCTCCATAACGAATACCTTCACGCGCTGATCCACGTAAAAATGCTCACCGGGGATCTGCTCGCTCTTCAGAAGAACGGCACGGCCCGTGCCCGTCTCCAGCACCACGTTTCCGTTTACAGGATCGACCTTGCTGACGATGGCGGTAATAATCTCCTCACGCTTGCTTTCGTATGCGTCCTGCATTGCCTTGCGCTCGCCCTCACGGATTCCCTGAATGATCACCGACTTGGCGGCAGCGGCACTCAGGCGTCTGAAGTTCTTGGTCTTGACCTCGGTCTCCACCATCTTGCCGAGGGTGTTGCGGCGGCTGAGCGCCTTGGCATCCTCCAAAGAGATCTGGCACTGAGGATTGGTAACCTCCTCCACGACCTCCTTCTGCAAATATACCTTTACGTCCTCCTTGACGGGATCGATGGCAACGCGCATCAGGGTGCTATTGCCAAATTCCTTCTTAAATGCGGAAAGCAGCGCTGCCTCGATCTTCTCCAGCATATATTCCTTCGGGATTCCTTTTTCCTTTTCCAGAAGGTCGAGGGCAACAAAAAATTCCTTGTTCATGTCAAGCTCCATCCTTTACGTTTTTGGTGCGCCTTCTCAGCGCGCTTCATTCTTGTAATCTTACAGTCTTTCTTGTCAAAACTCAAAATAGGTCATCAGCTTTGCCACAGCACTGCGGGGGAATTTCATAACCGTTCCCTCCCGATCAATGCAGATCGCTCCGTCCTCGTCCTGAGGAAGCAGAACGCCGCGGAAGCTCTTCGCTCCGTCCATAGGCGCATACAGGCGAACCTCTACGTCCCAGCCCTCGCATGCCGCGATATGCTCGTCGGTCTTCAGATCCCGCTCCACACCCGGTGACGAAACCTCCAAATAGTATTGCTCCTCAATGGGATCCGCCTCGTCCAAAATCGGATCGATGGCGCGATGCATCCGCTCGCAATCCTCAATGGTAATTCCCTCTTCCGAATCAATGGTGATGCGCAAAATCCTTCTTGCGCCCTCCTTGACGTATTCAACGTCCCAAAGCCAACAGCCGAGAGATTCGGCAACCGGCTCTGCCAGTGCGCGAACGATCTCTGCAACGCTCGTACTTTTTGCCATGTTTACCTCCGTGCCGATACATCGGCATTTTAACAAGGAAGAGTGGGTTCTCTCAAACCCACTCTCATCATCTTGTGTATTATACC
>JAZORA010000205.1:0-6733 GCA_045656365.1 Eubacteriales bacterium
AACGACTTTCTTTAACAAGATAATAGGAAATTATATCATCAACGGTGATACCGGTTTCGGTTGCCTTTTTATAAACTGCGCTATTCTTTTCAACCTTTTCTACGATTAAAATATCATCAACATATCTTCCATAATACAAAGGATTCCATCCGTTGGTTAATGCATCGTCAAATGGTTTTAAACACCAATTTGCAATAACATTTGATGGAAGAAAACCGATAGGCAATATATTTTTGAACTCTTCTCGGGGGAAAAGATCTTGGTATTGTTTTGAGTATTCGGTAATGATTTTAAACATTAAGCTATTGATTCTGGATAACAATCTGTCGTCCATCGCCAAGGCAGTGCTGTATGGACGGACCATTTTCAAGAGCATCCGTAAGTTTATTACGCTTCAGCTGACCATGAATTTTTGTGCGGTGGGGGTTTCCATGATTGGTCCCTTTGTGGGGATCGACGCCCCCGTTACGGTGGTTCAGATGCTGTGGATCAATATTATTATGGATACCCTTGGCGGTCTTGCCTTTGCGGGGGAGGCGCCGTTGCGCTCCTGTATGAAGGAGAAGCCCAAGCGGCGTGACGAGCCGATTCTCAACGGGTATATGATTCACCAGATCCTTTGGATGGGCGGCTTTACCATCGCTCTTTGTCTGGCGTTTTTACTGATGCCTGAGTTTTCCTCTCATTTCCGATACGCCGAGGGTAGGCTTTGCCACCTGACAGCGTTTTTCGTGCTCTTTATTTTCACGTCGGTTTTTCATTGCTTCAATTCCCGAACCGATCGGCTTTGGCTCTTTTCGGGTCTCTCGAAGAACCGCGTCTTTATAATGATCATGGCGCTCGTCTCGGCAATCCAGATCCTGTTCGTTTACCTTGGGGGAAGCGTGCTTCGAACCATGCCGCTGACACCGGAGGAGCTGGGATATACCTTGGCGGTCTCCGCCTTGGTTCTTCCCGTGGAGCTTTTGCGAAAGCTTTGGCGGAGAGTAAGAGGACGGCGCGAGGGGTTTTAAGAACGATAAAAAACACGGTGAAGCACTTCACCGTGTTTTTTTGTACGGATTGTTACAATTTTTTGTCCTCCGTTGACAAACGGCGAGAAACAATATATAATAAAAGAGTAAATTTGATGTGAAGGATTCGATATGTTGAACGTAAAACGGTTTATATGTTTATTGCTTCTTTTACTTCTTGCAGTCTCGTCGTTTTCGGCGTGCGGCGAGAAGGAGCAAGGAGAGGGAGAGGAAACGGTCGTATATTATACCGTGAATTTCAGGACGGGCGGAGCGGAAGCAATCGCGCCCGTTCAGGTGGCAGGCGGCAGCTCGGTTGCCGAGCCGCCCCTTCCGGCACGTGAGGGATTCGTGTTTGGCGAATGGCTCTACGACGGTGCGGTGTGGGATTTCCGCGCTCCCGTAGAGGAGGATATGACGCTGACGGCGACCTGGATCTCGGTGGATACGTTGTTTGAATACGAGCGGATTGATGAAACCGACACGGCGATGATCACGGGTGTTTTGGGCGAGACCTCCCGTCTTGCCATTCCGGAGATGATCGGCGGCTACCGCGTGGTTGCCATCGGACGTGAGGCGTTTGCCGAGGTGTATTCCAAAAATATTGAGGAGATCATCGTTCCCAAAACCGTCGTCTCCATCGGCGAATACGCGTTTCGGGATACGAAGTATATTCCCGTGATTCTCAGCGAGGACACGGTGATCACCCAGCTGGGTGAGGGCGCGTTTCTGAATTGCGCCGGCTTGCAGTCGATCACGCTGGGAGAGGGAATCGAGACCATACCCTTTCAAGCCTTTTCGGGCTGTACGGGTCTTGAAGAGGTTCGATTGCCCAAAAGCGTACAGGTTTTGGAGGAAAATGCCTTTGAGGGATGTAGCGCTCTTGTTACGCTGATGCTACACGGGGGGATCACCTCGGTGGAGGATGGCGTGTTTTCCGATTGCGATGGATTGAAGACGATCTTCTTCCAAGGAACGGCGGAGGAGGCAGAGACGCTTCTTGAGGAAAAGACGGCGGGGATGAATCACGCCCTTACGAACGCCGACCTGTATCTCTATTCCGAGGACAAGCCGACCGCGGAGTCGGAGTACGGATTCTGGTATTTTGATCGAAACGGCAAAGCAAAGATTTGGTAAAGAAGCAAGGCTTCAGGGGAGGATATTTTGAGTAGGAAACAGAACGAGACGGCATGTCTTAGAAAATCGTCCATCGGCGGACAGGCGCTCATCGAAGGAATCATGATGCGCGGACCGAAGAAATCCGCCATGGCAGTG
Organism: Eubacteriales bacterium; assembly: GCA_045656365.1. Classification (GTDB taxonomy): domain Bacteria; phylum Bacillota; class Clostridia; order Oscillospirales; family CAG-272; genus HGM12713. Next base: position 2,289 of record JAZORA010000205.1, read on the forward strand.
CGGAATCCCGCAGGAGAGATCGTGTTGGAGACCTTCCCCACAAAGGGAATGCCAAAGGCGAAGATCGCAAAGCTTCCCCTGATTCGGGGTGTGGTGAATTTTATCGCCTCCATCAAGCAGGGGTACTCCTGCCTGATGCGTTCGGCGGAGATCGCGGGTCTTGAGGATGCGGTCAACGAAATGAAGGAAGAGAAAGAAAAAAAGGAAAAGAAGGCGAAGAAGAAAAAGGAGAAAAAGGAAACGTCCGATTCGCTGATCATGGGAATCGTTTCGGTGGTTTCGGTGGTGCTTGGCGTGGGACTTTCGCTCGTTCTCTTTGTGATGCTTCCCACCTTTATTTATCAGTGGTGCTCGGCGGTCATGCCCTTCCTGAAGCCTGAAAATCCCGCGCTCAAATCCCTGATCCATTCGGTGTTTGAGGGCGTTTTGAAGATCCTTCTTTTGGTGGGATATATGCTGATCGTCTCCCGCATGAAGGATATTCGCAGAACCTTCCAGTACCACGGCGCGGAGCATAAGACCATTTTCTGCTATGAGCATGGCAAGGAGCTGACGGTAGAAAACGTCCGAAAGGAGCGTCGATTCCATCCTCGGTGCGGTACGTCCTTCCTGATCCTCATGATGCTGGTAGGAATTTTTGTGGGCTTCTTTATTGACCCCGTCTTTATTCTTCTGACGGGCGACGTTCCCGTGACCTGGCTTCGAGCCCTGATTCGTCTGGGACTTTTGCCCATTACCATGGGAATCGGATACGAGCTGATCAAGGTGGCGGGAAAGCATGATAACCGATTGACTCGCTTCTTTTCTGCACCCGGGCTTTGGATGCAGAGAATCACCGTGTTTGAGCCAACCGACGATATGATCGAATGTGCGATCCTGGCGTTTACCGAGGTCATTCCCGAGGAGGAAAAGCAGGAAGTGTCCTCTGTGGAATCCGAGGACGAGCAGGAAAAGGAGTAAGGATGGGAAGAATGCTGGGGGCGTTTGATCCGCACGATGAGCTGGATCGCCCCGATCTGAATAAGTGTCCCGATTGCGGCTGTTATTTTGCCCAGCTCAATTGTCCCCTGTGCGGCAAGGAATGTCCGGAGGAGATGCGGGCGGGGAACCGAAAGCGGGTAAAAAGAAAAAAGTCCCGCGGAGGATCGTCGGGACGGGTGACCTTTGTGGAATGGTATCATAGCTGGTGGTTTATCGCCTTGATGCTTCTTTGGGTACCGATCGCGGGAATCATTTTGCTTGTCACGAGCCCTCACAAAAAGTGGCTCAAAATTTTGCTTGTTGCCCTTTGTATCGTATATTCCTTGGGGCTCGGCAATCTTCTTGTCCACTTTTTGATGGGCCTCTTGAGTTAACTGAAAAACGGAGAACGATTTACGTTCTCCGTTTTTTTTCTTATTCCTTGATAACCTTGCAGTAAACAAGCACCTGAATCACGATGCCTGCCACAACGTAGAGGTCAAGAAGACCGCCGGCAAGACCTGCTACGATGCCGATGATGGGGAGCTTCGCGGTAAGTGCGATGACTGCGCCACCGATAAGGCCTGCTACCAGATAAATCAAAATACCGATTACCAGGTTTGCAACCGAGCCTACGTACTTAAAGGAAAGGGGAAATAATTTCTTTAAGGCATCCATAATGTAACACTCCTTTTTTGGATGATAATGTAAAAATTATAGCACGGTTTTTTGAAAAAGTCAAGGAGACGGGGAGATTTTTTAAAAACTCCTTGTTAAAATCTCGTTAAGCGTAGCATACTAACAAGGCAAGAAAACAAGAATGGAAAGGGAAGAGAGATGACTACGTTAATCGGGAAGGGCGTATACGGCGGAATCGCCATTGGAAGGATCTCCTTTTTTCGGAGGAGGGGTGTTCACGTGTCACGCCATACGGTCTCCGACGCCGAGGCGGAGCTGGAACGATTCTTTTGCGCCAAGGAGGAAGCGATCGGTGAGCTTCAGACACTCTACGAAAAGGCGCTTTGGGATATCGGAGAGAGCGGCGCGCAGATCTTTGAGATTCACCGTATGATGCTGGAGGACGACGATTATAATGATTCGGTGATCAATTCCATTCGCACCGAGAAGGTCAACGCGGAATACGCGGTGCTTGTGACCTCGGAAAATTTTTCTATGGTTTTTTCCTCTATGGAGGATCCCTATATGCAGGCGCGCGCCGCCGACGTGCGGGATATTTCGGAGCGCCTGATCGTTGCCCTTTCGGGGAGAGAGCTTGAGCGGGCGTCAGCGCCCGCGGATTCCTATATTCTTTGCGCCAGAGATCTCGCCCCAAGCGAAACCATGCAGTTGGATCGGGAGCGCGTGAGCGCGTTCGTGACGGCGGAGGGGTCGGTTAATTCTCATACCGCCATTCTGGCGAGAACCATGGGAATCCCCGCCGTGGTGGACGTGGGGGAGGAATTGATGCGCGCCAAGGACGGAGAGACCGTGGTAGTAGACGGCTTCGGGGGGAGGGTCTATTTATCTCCCGACGAGCAGACCTTGACGGCGATGCGCAAAAAAATGGAGGAGGATCGAAAGGCGAAGGCGCTTTTGCAAAAATACAAGGGAATGGACAACGTGACGCTGGACGGACGGCGGATCGATATCTTTGCCAACATACAAGGACTCAGGGAGGTCGGCGCGGCACTTCTGAACGATGCGGGAGGAATCGGACTGTTTCGAAGCGAGTTTTTGTATTTGGATCGAAAGGATTTTCCAAGCGAGGAGGAGCAGTTTCAGGTCTACAAGACCGTGCTTCAAAGCATGGGCGGAAAAAAGGTGGTCATTCGTACTCTGGATATCGGTGCGGACAAGCAGGTGGGATACTTTGGTCTTGAAAAGGAAGAAAATCCCGCCATGGGCATGCGGGCAGTCCGCATTTGCCTTTGCCGTCCCGAGATCTTTCGCCCTCAGCTTCGGGCACTTTTACGGGCATCGGTGTACGGAAAGCTTTCGATTATGTTTCCCATGATCACCTCCGAGCGGGAGGTGATCGAGATCAAGGAAACCGTTTCGGCGATCAAGGAAGAGCTTTCGCGCGAGGGAATCGCCTACTCGTCCGATACCGAGTTTGGGATCATGGTGGAGACTCCCGCCGCGGCGCTGATCAGCGACCGTCTGGCGCCCCTTGTGGATTTCTTCAGCATCGGAACCAACGACCTGACTCAATACACCTTGGCGCTGGATCGTCAGAATCCGAGCGTTTCGCGATTCTTTGATCCGCACCACCAGGCAGTTTTGCGACTGATCGAAATGACGGCGGAAAACGCCCATCGGCACGGAAAATGGGTGGGAGTCTGCGGAGAGCTTGGTGCCGATCCCGCACTTACCGAGTGGTTTTTGAGACGGGAAATCGACGAGCTGTCGGTCTCCCCCGCATATATTCTTCGGCTTCGGGATAAAATAAGAAATATAGATTTAAGCGAAGGAGAGACGAATAGGGAGCATGGAACAGTTTGAATATACCATCAAGGATCCGAATGGACTGCACGCCCGTCCCGCGGGACTTCTCGTCCGCAGAATGCAAACGGTGGACGGAGACTGGACGATCGAGAAGGGAGAGAAATCCGCCAACATGAAAAAGCTTCTTGCCGTGATGGGCCTTGGCGTTCGGAACGGCGACCGTATTACCGTTCGGGCGGAGGGGAATTACCGCCCCGAGGTCGTTCTCGAGATCAAACGGTTTTTTGAAGAGAATTTTTAAAGGAATCGCGTAGCCGACGGATTGTTTCACGGCTACGCGTTTTATTTATGAGGATTGTTCGAACTTTTAAAAAATGTTTGTGACAGCCGTTGACTTTTTTCGACGAAAATGATACAATGAAAGAGATAGAAGCGGATAGGCTCCAAGGAGCATTTTCGCAAAAAAAATTAGGAGGATAAAAATGGCTAAAAATCTGGTTTATGACATCCACGACAAACCCCGTTTCTCTAAGCTCCTTATCTTCGCAATCCAACAGCTGCTCGCCATTATGGCGGCAACCATCGCCGTTCCCGCAATCGTCGGAAACGGAATGTCCGCATCGGCGGCGCTTCTCGGTGCCGGCGTCGGAACCCTTGTTTATCAGATCTTTACGAAATTCCGCAGTCCCGTATTTCTCGGCTCGTCCTTTGCCTTTATCGGCTCCATGTGCGCGGCATTTGCCGGAGCAACGTCCATGGGTCTTGGCTATCTCGGACTTCTCATTGGTGCCGGCTTTGCGGGACTCGTTTACGTCATCATCGCGTTGGTCGTAAAGTTCGTCGGCGTTGGCTGGATCAATAAGCTGATGCCTGCCGCCGTCATTGGTCCCACCGTTGCCATCATCGGTCTTTCCTTGGCCGGCAACGCCATCGGCGATCTGCAGAAGGCCCCCGCCGGCGGTCATACCCTGATCGCTGTTGTTTGCGGTCTGGTTACCCTGCTGGTTACCGTTATCTGCTCCACCTATGGTAAGAAGATG
>JAZORA010000206.1:0-2350 GCA_045656365.1 Eubacteriales bacterium
TTTTGCTTCCACGAAGCAAGCCAACCCTTGTTGATGGCATCGGTCAGGTATTTGGAATCCGAGGTCAGGGTAATGTCGCAAGGCTCCTTCAGTGCCTCCATTGCGGCAATCGCCGCCATCAGCTCCATGCGGTTATTGGTCGTCAGCTCTTCGCCGCCCGACATTTCCTTTTCCTTGCCCGCGTATACGAGAATCGCGCCCCAGCCGCCGCGACCGGGATTGCCGCGACATGCACCGTCGGTATAAATATCCACGTGCTTCATTCTCATTCCTCCCTCGGCTTTCTCTTGGCTTTCCTTGTTTTTTTATTATAGCACATTTCCCAAAGCTCCGCAAGGGGAATTGCCAAAATCCAAGGAAAAAGCCCCAAAGGACTTGATTTTAGCCATGGTTTGATGTATAATATTTTATTATAATCCTACTTTATTTTTAAAGGATCCGTATGATGAATCAATACTTACAAACCGATCTGAAAAAGTTCAAGGAGACGCACGTCCGCTCTACCCTTCTTTACGATGGCAAGGTCATTCACGCCTACCGAGATGACGTAAGTCTCCCCGACGGACGTCCCGCATTCCGTGAGCTGATCCGTCACACGGGCGCGGTCTGTGTGATTCCCGTTACCGCCGAGGGCGAGGTCATCTGCGTGCGCCAATATCGCTACGCCGTCGATCGCCTGATGCTGGAGATCCCCGCGGGAAAGCTGGATTCGGGGGACGAGGATCCCCGCGAAGCGGTGCTCCGTGAGCTGAGAGAGGAAACGGGCGCCCGCTGCGGCTCACTGACCTATCTCGGACTCTACCTTGGCTCGCCCGCCATTCTGGACGAAAAGATTTATATGTATCTGGCGGAAGACCTTACCTTTGGAGAGACCGATCCCGATGAGGACGAATTTATCGACACGGTTCGGATTCCCCTTTCCGAGCTTGCCGACATGGTAGTTCGGGGAGAGATCGCCGACGGAAAGACCCAAGCCGCCGTTCTGCGCGCCGAGCGGATGCTCCGCGACCGACGCCAAGAGGCATGACCGTGCTGTTCGGCATAATTTTGCTCATCGTTGCCCTCCTTGTGGGGATCTATCTTTTCTTGATCCTTCCCCGCGTTTCCAATCGGGCAGACACGGAGCTTTTGATGGCAAACTACGCCCATCGCGGCTTGTGGGACCAAGGGATCCCCGAAAACTCACTGGCGGCTTTTGCCCGCGCTGTCTCGCTGGGGTACGGAATCGAGCTTGACGTCCGTCTCTCCCGTGACCGACGGGTGATGGTCTTTCACGACGAGGATCTCACAAGAATGTGCGGCGTCAAAGGGAAAATTTCCGATTACACCTATGCCGAGCTTCGTCGCTTTCGCCTGAAGGGTACCAATCAGGAGATCCCCACCCTCGACGAGGTGCTGGCGCTGGTTCGAGGCAGAGTCCCCGTTATGATTGAAATCAAGGGTGAGGGTACGCGCCCCCATTCTGCCCTTTGCGTCCGCGTGGCGCACCGCCTGGATCCCTATCCCGGCGCATACGGAGTGGTTTCCTTTAACCCCCTCGTTCTCTCTTGGTTCAAAAACTACCGTCCCTCCTATGCGAGAGGACAGCTGGTCACCGCCAAGCGTAAGCTTCCTACGGCAAAGGAGCGCCTCGGTTGCGCGGCGCTCTACCACCTGCTCGCCAATTTCATTTCCCGACCCGATTTTTTATCGATTCGGGCAGATCAAAGCAAACGACCTGTCCCACATCTCTTAATGAAGCTCTTTCAAACCCCCGTTTTTTGCTGGACGATTCGCCGAAGAGAAGAGGCGATCGCCTGCCGAAAGCGAGGCTATGGCATCATCTTTGAGCGCATCCGTCCCCCGAAAAAATGAAAGGAATTTATCATCATGAAGCAATGCTTTAAGGCAGCCGATATTCTTCTGCCCGATTTTCATACCGTCGATCCCCAAAAATGGGCGGTCGTTGCCTGCGATCAGTTCACCAGTGAGCCTGCTTATTGGGAGAGCGCAGATGCCTTGATCGGAAACGCACCCTCCACCTGCCGCATGATCCTCCCCGAGGTCTATCTTGCCGAGGCGGAAGAGAGAATTCCCAAAATCAACCGAACCATGAAGGACTATCTTGAGAATCTGCTCGTTTCCCACGAGGATTCCATGATCTTCGTAGAAAGAACCCAGTCGGACGGAACGATCCGTCGAGGAATCGTCATGGCGATCGATCTGGATGCCTACGACTACCGCCGCGGCGCATCCTCCCTCATTCGCGCCACCGAGGCAACGGTGGTGGAAAGAATTCCTCCCCGCGTGGCGATCCGCCGCGGCGCCGCCGTAGAGCTTCCTCACGTCATGCTCCTGATCAACGATCCCC
>JAZORA010000207.1:0-2399 GCA_045656365.1 Eubacteriales bacterium
GATCACGGCATCAAGCGATCCCTCGAGAAGCCCCGACAACACTTTTAGCCTCTCATGCTCGTACTCATGAGAGGCGGTAATATTATAAAATGTCAGATCTCTGCCTACGTAAAACGCCGTACGAATCCCAAACTGCTTCAAAAAGTTTCGGATACGAACGCACTCCTTTTCCTCGGGACAGATCAGGAGCGCAGGACGCTTATCCTTTTGCTTCAAATCCTCCAGAAGCGCGGCGTACATAGCATCGGCGGCGCCATCGCACAGACCCGACAAAAGGATCGGCAATGCACTTCTCGCCGTTTTGGTGTTCACAATGGCACGGAGCAGCTGTGCGTATTCTCCGTCGCTTCGAACACAATCGGTTAATATATTCATATTTGTTTGTTCTCCCTAATAGAGAAAATAGAAAGACTTATTTTCCGTTGCAGATCTGCATGGCACCGTCCACATCACCCGTAAGGATTTTTTCAAGCCCCTGTGCAACGGTATCAAAGCTTCCACGGATTTTTTCCAGACTCTCGCGATCGGGTGTACCAAGAACCCAATCCACAAGATCATAATCTGGATGAGGCTTTTGTCCCACACCGATCCGAATTCTCGGATACTCTGATGTCCCAAGAAGAGACTCGATATTTTTTAAGCCGTTATGACCGCCCGCGCTTCCCTTTCTGCGAACACGAAGACGCCCCGGCTCAAGGGCAGTATCATCAGAAAGAACCACCACGTGATCCGCCGACAGCTTGTAAAAGCGAGCAGCTTCCGAAACTGCCTCCCCGGAAAGATTCATAAAGGTCTGAGGCTTCATCAGAAGAACACGCTTTCCCGCGATCACCGCTTCCCCCACAAGTGCCTTGAATCTTGCCCGATCAATCCGCGTACCGTATCGCTCGGCAAGCCGATCCATCGCGAGAAATCCCGCGTTATGACGGGTATTGGTATACTCCGCCCCCGGATTTCCCAATCCGACGACCAGATATTCGATTGGTCCGTTTTGCAGAGGAGTCTCCTTGGAGATCTGCTTGAACAAATCAAAAATATTTGCCATTTTTATCCTTATCCTTCCGATTTTCTGCTATTCCAATTTAATATTATATTATAATCCGTAAAAAAAATCAATCCTCTCCGTATATATTTACATTTGTTCACAAAAAATTTACCATTGACTTCCACCAAATTTTAAAAACCCTATGGTCAAACCTATAAATATTTGGTATAATATTTGTTGCGATATTGCGCCGAACAAGTTTTGAGCGTAATGTTGCCAATAACTATGTCAAAATTTTATTTTTGGAGGTATTTACCCATGGCAAAGAAGTATTGCTATCTCTTTTCCGAAGGCGACGCCAGCATGCGCGAGCTTCTCGGCGGTAAGGGTGCGAACCTTGCGGAAATGACCAAGATCGGTCTTCCTGTTCCTCAGGGCTTTACCATCTCTACCGAAGCTTGTACTCAGTATTATGAGGACGGCAAGCAGATCAACGCCGGCATCATGGCTGAGATCATGGATTACATCGTAAAGATGGAGGAAGTTACCGGTAAGAAGTTCGGTGATCTTGAGAATCCCCTTCTCGTTTCCGTTCGTTCCGGTGCTCGTGCATCCATGCCCGGTATGATGGATACCATTCTGAACCTCGGCTTGAACGAAGAGGTAGTTGAAGTTATGGCTAAGAAGTCCGGCAACGCTCGTTGGGCTTACGACTGCTACAGAAGATTCATTCAGATGTACTCCGACGTCGTTATGGAGGTTGGTAAGAAGTACTTTGAAGAGCTGATCGACGAAATGAAGAAGGCAAAGGGCGTTGTTTACGACGTTGATCTTACCGCTGACGATCTTAAGGAGCTCGCAGAACAGTTCAAGGCTGAATACAAGGCTAAGATCGGTTCTGACTTCCCCACAGATCCTAAGGAGCAGCTCATTGGAGCTGTTAAGGCAGTATTCCGCAGCTGGGATAACCCCCGTGCAAACGTTTACCGCCGTGACAACGACATTCCTTACAGCTGGGGTACTGCTGTAAACGTACAGGCAATGGCATTCGGTAACATGGGTGACGATTGCGGAACTGGTGTTGCATTCACACGTGACCCTGCTACCGGTGAGAAGAAGCTCATGGGTGAGTTCCTTGTAAACGCTCAGGGTGAGGACGTTGTTGCAGGTGTTCGTACACCTATGCCTATCGCTCAGATGGCAGACAAGTTCCCTGAAGCATTTGCTGAATTCAAGAAGGTTTGCGAGATTCTCGAGAACCACTACCACGATATGCAGGATATGGAGTTCACCATTGAGAATGAGAAGCTCTATATGCTCCAGACCAGAAACGGTAAGAGAACCGCTCAGGCTGCTCTCCAGATCGCTGTTGACCTCGTTAAGGAAGGCCACAAGACCGAGCAGGAAGCTGTTC
>JAZORA010000208.1:0-4711 GCA_045656365.1 Eubacteriales bacterium
GAGCAGATAGATCATACTCACCGTGATATTTTCACTTTGATGCCAATGTCCCTCCTCGCTCACCGAAAACGCATAGCCAAGAAAGGCATTGCCGATAGAAAACAGAATCGAGAAGCCGCACAGAATACGGAACAGTTTTAAGGTAAACGCCGCCGCGCGACTGCTTTCATAAAGGGTTTCCTTCAGATAGCCCATAAAACAGATGATGGCAAGCTGTCCCGAGCAAGATGCAACCGTGTTGGAGATGACAGTCAGAGCGGATAGAGAAAGACGTCCCTCTCCGATCCAGCTGACGGTGTCAGCCATCAGCGCGACGGTTACCGAGGATAAAAGAAGCAAAAAATATCTGGCACGGATGTTTTTGGCTGAAAACTCCTTAAAGCAGGATGCGAAAATGATCAACGTAATAACCAAGGCAAAGGAATTCAGCGCAATATTAATATACGGCAAATGAATACTCGGCATCGTTTATTCCTTTCATATAATTTGATTAATTTGATAAATAATCTTCCATTATCTGCATTATATCACATAATTCGCGGCATTTCAATAGAAAAAACAAAAGCGGAAAATACACGGGGTATTTTCCGCTTTTGTTACCTTGTAAATTTTTCTGTTTTGCTTATTCCTCGCTCGGATTCTCGGAAAGCTTCTTGCTTGATCTCCAATGGATGATATTGCAAAACAAAATTTATACACCTCATAATCTTTTGGTTTTATGATATTTGTAGTGTGTTTGTCAATGGCTTTTGAAAAAATAAAACAAGAAGGCGGTACGCTTTTGCGTACCGCCTTCTTGTTTGGTGCGGGTAAGAGGACACTTGAACATGTCTCGCTTCGCTCGACGGCAAGTTTGTCTCGACGGCTGGACGCCGTCGTTTGCGTTGCAAACCGTCAAACTTGCCCCGCCGCAATATTGCAAAGCAAAAGTTCAAAGTTTTGCTTGCGGCGGAAAGCTTCTGCGAGATTCTCACCAGACCAAAACAAAAAGGAACGCGATTGCGTTCCTTTTTGTTTTGGTGCGGGTAAGAGGACTTGAACCTCCACGAAGTTGCCCCCACTAAAACCTGATGGTTGTGTCACTTCAGTGACACGTTGTTACATTCGGTGAATCATTTGGCGTTAAACGAGTCCCATACAAATCTCCACGAATAATGCCACAATAACAACGAGCGCGGAAATAATAAATCCGTGAAGCATAGGCTTTACACCTGCTTTTTTTATACCCGAAAAGGGCGTGTTCAATCCGATAGCGGCAAGTGCACAAACCATTAAAAATTTGCTGGAGTTCTTCGTAAATGAAACAATATTGGTAGGGATTGAAAAGATGCTGGCGATAATAGCCATAGCTAAAAATCCGAGAATAAACCACGGAAAAATCTTGGCAAGCTTAAAATTAGCTTTCAGCTCTTTAGAGGATTGTGCCGTCGCCAATGCCTCTTTTCTTTTTAAGCGGAGCTGAATCAGCGCAAAGGTAATAACCGTGGGAATAATGGCGAGCGTTCTCGTAAGCTTGACCATCGTTGCGAAATCTCCCGCAGCCTCGGAAAAGGCATATCCCGTAGCGACAACAGACGAGGTGTCATTTACCGCCGTGCCTGCCCAGATTCCGAACGCCTGATCGCTCATTCCCATGGCTTGTCCCATAATTGGAAACAGAACGATCATTGCCATATCAAATAAAAACGTGGCGCTCATTGCATACGCGATGTCATTATCATCCGCATCAATGGTGGGAGCGATTGCTGCGATTGCGGATCCGCCGCAGATGCCCGTTCCGGCGGATATGAGATTGGAGAGCTTCCAATTCAATCCTAATGCTTTTCCTATAAAATATCCACCGCCAAAGCAGGTCAAAAGCGTAAACACCATAACTGAGAGGGACATTTTTCCCACATTCAGAATCGTTTTAATATTGAGAGAAAGGCCGAGCAAAACAATGGCGAATTTCAAGAGCTTTTTTGAGGTAAATTTCAAGCCCGGAGCAAAAAGAGTCGTCTTTCTCAAAAACGTGTTGAGAGCCATTCCAATGAACATGGCAATTACAGCTGCGCCGATGATGTGTATTGGCAAGAGGCTTTCAATGAAGCATGCTATAACAGCAATGAGAACAGCCAATGCTGTCCCCGGAATCGTTTTTAATATTTTCAAGCAAAAATTTTTCATGAGTCGTCTCCCTAGGATTCTTTAACGAGGCTTATTATAGCATATGCCATAATATTTTGTCAAGCGAATGTTAATGGATACATAGTTTCTCTACATCCAGATGTAGGGTTGCGATTCATTGATGGTAAAGAAAAAGGAGAGCAATGCTCTCCTTTTAGTGGTGCGGGTAAGAGGACTTGGTCTCGCCTGCGGGCTCGGTCACTCCGCGGCTCTGACATGCCACCGGCATGTCATTCACTACCGCTCCGCCGTCAAGTCCTCTTGTTTGATTCGCGCAAAAAAACCGAGGCGATTGCCTCGGTCTTTCTTTTGGTGCGGGTAAGAGGACTTGAACCTCCACGAAGTTGCCCCCACTAGAACCTGAATCTAGCGCGTCTGCCAATTCCGCCATACCCGCGAATGAAATGAGCGTGGTATGGCGATGCCTAAAGAACGCTCTGCGTTCTTTACTTGTGCGTAGCACAAAGATACCCGCATATGAAGTTGTGTTCTTACCGAACGGATAATATTCTACCACAAAGAAAATGCTTTGTCAATAGGGAATTGAAATTTTTTTGAAAAAATTTTCAAGCATTGGAATGACAAAGGAGGAGTCAGGCTCCTCCTTGTGTTTTCCTCTTTTATACGGCGTATCCGCCGTCAATTCCAATTGCTTGACCTGTAATAAAGCTTGCCTCCTCCGAAGCCAGGAACGCGGCGAGCGATGCCACCTCCTCCGGGTGTCCCGCGCGCCCCAAGGGGGTCATCTCGCAAAACTCCCGAACCTCTTCCTCGGAAAGGTCGGCGTTCATATCGGTATCAATGAGTCCCGGTTCAATGCAGTTCACGGTGATCCCCGAAGGACCCAGCTCCTTGGCAAGCGCCATGGTCATGCCGCGAAGCGCCGCCTTGGTGGCGGAATAATGGACTTCGCAGGAAGCTCCCGTTTTACCCCACATGGAGCCAATGTTGATGATCCTCCCGAATTTCTCCGAGATCATCGCAGGAGCGACGGCGCGTGTTACGTAAAAGGCGCTGGAAAGGTTGTTGTCGAGCATCGTTCGCCAATCCTCGTCCGTCAGGTCGGTAAAAAGCTTCACCTGAGCAATGCCCGCATTGTTGATCAGAACGTCGATTCCGCCAAGCTTCTCAAGCAGGGAAGCGATCGCCGGCGCGGTGGCGGAAGGATCGCTAAGGTCGGCTTGTACAGCGACAGCCCCCGTTTTTTTGGCAAGCGTTTCTGCCGCTTCACGGCTGCTGCGATAGAGGAAGGCGACCTGGTGACCGTCCGCAGAAAAGCGCTCTACGCACGCCCGTCCGATTCCTCTCGATCCGCCCGTAACCAAAACTCTCATGATACCCTCCGTCCAAAAAACAAATTCATGCCATTATTATACTATAAGATGCAAAAAAAATCAAGATAGAAAAGTTTTTTTGAGAAAATGAAAAAAATGCTTGACAGAGAAGAGAAGTTATGGTAAAATGATTATTCGGTACGGGCTGTGAAATTTGCCCGTCTCCTTACCGCGTGTAAATTTTTTGTTCGATGCGCGCGGTCTTAAGTCCATAGGGAGGTGTAAAAAATGGAAAAGGTAATCAATTCTTATGAAGTCCTGTTCATTGTTGACGTAGCCAAGGGTGACGAAGCTACCGAAGCAACCGTGAACAAGTTCATGTCTTTGATCGAGGCAAACGCCGAGGTCGTTGATGTGGCAAAGTGGGGCAAGCGCCGTCTGGCGTACCCGATCAACGATATGCCCGAGGGCTATTACGTGGTCGCTACGTTCAAGGCAGAGCCTGCATTCCCCAGCGAGCTTGACCGTCTCTTCAACATTGACGAAGCGATCATGCGCTCCATGGTAATCAGACTTGAGTATGATGCAGCCGAGAAGAAGGCTGCCAAGATCGCCGCTGCCGAGGCTGCTGCTGCCGCTGAGGTTGTGGAGACCGAGACTGTTGCCGAAGAAACCGTTGCTCCTGCGGAAGCAGAGTAATTCGGATTGTTCAAGGGAGGTTTGACATGTCGAATCTGAATTTGAACAAGGTCGTGTTGGCAGGAAGACTGACCGGTGACCCCGAGCTGAAGCAAACGCAGTCGGGTGTTTCGGTGACCAGCTTTAGCATCGCGATCAATCGCAGATACTCTTCAAGAAACAACAACGAAGCCGAACAACAAACGGATTTTATCAATCTTGTCGCCTGGAGACAGACCGCAGAGTTTATTACGAAGTATTTCAGAAAAGGCTCGGCAATCTGTGTAACGGGAAGCATCCAGACCAGATCCTGGCAGGACAATCAAGGACAAAAGAGATATTCCACCGAGGTTGTCATCGACGAAGCAATGTTTGTGGACTCCCGCAATGAAAGCAACGCTGCGCAGGGTGCTTCTTACGTACCCGATGCGTACAATGCAACCCCGAGCTACTCCTCGAACGCGAGCGCCGCTCCGAACTTTGAGGAGCTCAACACCGACGACGATCTGCCGTTCTGACGATCGCGCCGAACAACACTTTATTAGGAGGATAATAACATGAAGTCGGATCGTAGCCATGTCGTTCTGTGAGCC
>JAZORA010000209.1:0-4843 GCA_045656365.1 Eubacteriales bacterium
CACCCCGGTAGGAAAGATGCTTTACTTTTTTAGGAATTGTAAGACTCCCTTCTACCGCCATAAGCGCCAAATCTCCGATCACAACGGTATCCTTGTGAATGATGGGATTCTCTACGGGGTCTTCGTAATCAAATAAATACAAATAGGGGTTTTCTTCATTTCCAAGATATTTTCCGTTTTCGTACTCGGTAGTTTCAAGCTCTACTTTAAAATCCGTATAGTAAAACGCCCCCCCTCCAATCTGTGTTACGCTATTGGGGATCGTAATTCTCTCAAGATACCAACACCCGCTAAAGGCAAACATACCGAGGCTTCTCACACCATCCGGAATTACGATCTCAGTCAAGTCATCGCAACTGGAAAATGCCGAATCGCCTACAAAAACCGTATCCTCGTGAATGCTATAATTGTCTTCATATTGACTGGAAACGCTATAAAGATACACATACGGATTGCTTTCATTTCCAAGATATAAACAATCGCTGTACTCGGTAAAAGCAAGCGAAAAGCACTCGTCAAACACATACCAACCTATACTTGTCAAGCTATTGGGAAGAGTTATAGTTTCCAGATTTTCACATCCACTAAACGCGCTATCACCAATCGTCTTGATTCCTTCGGGAATCGTAATGCTTTCCAAGTCCGTAAGTTTTTCGAAGCCGTTTGGTAGAATCTGCGTTACTGCCGTTTCCTCAACCGAAGAAAGGATTTCTACTCTTTTTACAGACAGACCCTTTACCATACACGCACCGTAGGTTCCATCGGACAAAGGCTCATATCTCACTCCGTTCTTCTCTACGGCAGACAGCTTTTCTTCCGGTTTTTCTTCCGGTTTTTCTTCTGTGGTTTCTTCCTGTCTGGTAGTTTCACTCGGCTTTGTTGTTTGCTCTTCTGTTCCCTGTTCCTCATCCATTGGCGGCTGATCCCCCATTCCGCAAGACGCAAAAACACAGATCAGCATGGCTAAGCTCAGTATAAGAACCATCATTTTTTTAAATTGCTTCATTTTCTTTTCCTCTCTCCTTGAAAAAATAAAAAAGTGCGCCGACCGAAATCAGCGCACAAAAACGCAAATTCCAGCCGTCGCCAAACAAACCATATACAGATAGGGTATACTGTCATACTCTTCTCGTGTACGGAATTTGCATTTTATCAAATTCATCACAAAAAGTATGACCAAAAAAGGGTATAGTATCCCTCAATAAAGAAAATACACCCATAGACTGTATATTTAGTTTGTTTGGCAAGTTTAGTATACCACACTAAAATTCAAAATGCAAGAGAAAAATAAAAAAACCGACGGAGCGCAAAAATCTCCGTCGGTTTGCTTATTTAAATAAAAATCTTCTGGTATTGCTTCCCTTCCCTTGCCGAGCGAAGAGTTGGCGCGAGGAGGGTGAAATCCGCGATGAGGGAATGGGGCTTCTTCTCGGGATCATCCTGCCGCATAGGGACGAAAAACACGCATTTGCGGGATAGCAAAAGCCCGATATTCTTCAGGTTCGCCGAAAGGGCGTCGTTGGACGCCAGCGCGATCACCAAGGGGCGGTCGCTCCGCAGGTGCGCCTTTGCCGCCATGGTCACCGAGGTATCGGTAATACCCATGGCGATCTTCGCCAGGGTGTTTCCCGTACACGGGCAAATGAGGAGAGCATCCAAGGGCGTTTTCGGTCCCAAGGGCTCTGCCCCCACCACGGTATGAATGGGCTCGCGACCGCAGATTTTCGTCACGCGATCGATCAGATCCTGCGCCCGTCCAAAATGGGTATCGGTGGCATAGACATTTTCGCTGAGGATGGGTTGAACCTCAAAGCCCTTCTCCACCAAACCTTCAAGCTGCCCAAGAGAAGCGGCATGGGTACAGTAGGAGCCGCACATGGCAAAGCCGATCATTCCTTCCCCACCTCCTCCCGAAGGATCCCGTCTACGCAGGTGGCGATCAGCTCTCCCGCGCTGTGTGGTGCGTATTTCCCGGGCAATGAGGTTGCCCAAAGAACATTTGCGCCAAGCTCCTTAGCGGCGCAAATATCCACGCCACCGGGGACGGACGCCAGATCAATGAGGAAGGTAGAGGGATCGACCCCCTCGAGGAAGCTACGGTCGAAGAGCCAATGGGGTACGGTGTTGTAGATCACATCGTAAGTATGCATAAGCGACGTCAGCGGTGCTCCCTCCGCAAGAGGAAGGGTCTTACATCCCGACGCGCGCGCCCACACGCGATCGCTTTCCTTTCTTGCCACCACCGTTACCTCCGCCCCCATGGAGAGAAGCAGAGCGCACAGATGCTTGGCGATCCGTCCGTATCCCGTTACGGCGATCCTCGCCCCTCGGATATTTTTATCCAGACTGTTCATGGCGATGCTGAGCGCCGCCTCGGCGGTGGTGTATGCGTTTTGGATCTGAAACTCCTCCGATTCGAAATAATCCCGAACGCGAAATCCTCTCTCCCTCGCCTCCTCCGAAAAATCCTTTGGAATCCTTCCTCCCACAATCACGCACTCCTCGGGAAGAAGAGGGAGAAGCTTATAAAGAGAAAGATGGGTGTTTGAGGAATCGAAAGGACAATGCAGGCACTTTCCGTCGGTGGATGCGGGTAAAGGAAGAATGACGCCGTCCGCATCGCCTACCGCCTCTTCCACACTCCGACAAAACCCTACGCTGTCTTCTCCTCTCCCCGATTTATCGAGTCCCCAGATTCGGATATCCCAGCCCATTCGGCTGAGAAGCACCGCCGCCGTATACTGGCGGAGATCACCTCCGAGCAAGGCAATATTCTGTTTACTTTTCATAGTCACGCTGTCCTTTCAAAACGGGCGTTGCTCTTGTGCCCGCTATGCTATTATTCTATGTATTGAAAGAACGGTTTGACATTGCCATGGGGCTCAATTCAAGAAAAATTCCAGCCTGACCGTCCCATTGTCTTTCGTCTTGCCATAGACCGAAAGATCGGGCGGAGCGTTCTTGACGGGGATTTTTTCGGCGGTACACCAGATTTCCTCGGTACGCGCCCCCTTTGGAATTTCCCATTCCGCTGCATCGGCGGACGAGCCGTGGGCACCGATCAGTAAAATCCGATTTTGAAACAGCTCGTCATTTGGAGAAAGATCGGGGGTACAGTAGGCGATGCGGTCGGTCTTTGTGGCAAAGGTCAGGAGGGCTTGTTCCTCTTCCGCAGACGAGCGCGCAACACCCAGCCAGACCGTCTCGCTCATGGGAATCCATTCGCCTTCTCCGTAAAACACGACCTCGCCGCCGTGTCCCTCCACCGCCCTGAAAATCGACCCAGCAATGGTTTGCTCCTGCGGGGTGACAGGTTGGGGTAAATAAATCGTTCGAACAAGCAGATGACGAGAAAGGCTTTCGAGAATGGCAGGATGATTTTCGTGATAGTGGGTCAAGGCAAGGACTTGGATCTCCTCTGCCATAGACTCCTCGTAATAGGTACGAAGAGCAAAATAAGCGTCCCAAGAGCCGTTCGAACGGTCACAAATCGACACGCTTCCCTTTTCCTCTACCGCAAGGATCTCATTTTTCGAGGAAGCCTGACGATAGATCACCTGTGGCTGTCTGTGAGAAAAGCTCCAGATCCCCAAGCAAAGAGCAAACAGGAGCGCAGAACAAACGGCGGGAAGGACGACCATCCACTTTTTCTTCAGGCGAAGAATCAAAAGAATTGAGAAAGAAATCGTAAAGCCAAGCACGATGGGCGTGGCGAAGGGATAGCGAAGAGAAAGGGCGGCGTTCGGCACAAGGGAGAAGTACCGCAACAGTGCCATGATTCCCTCTCCGATCCATCGAATCCCTTCTCCCAAAAATCCCATCACGAAAGGAAACGGTAACAAAAGAAGAACGATGGGAATGGAAACAAGGAAGATCAGGCAGACGGGAGATAGCAAGAGATTCGCAAAAACCGAAACCAGAGAAATCTCTCCGAAAAAGAACCAGAGAATGGGCAAAAGGAAGAAGGTGGAGATGACCGTCATCAGGGCAAGCAAAAGGAGGCGTCTGGCAAATCGCAAAGCGACGCGAATCACCCCTGCTTTTCGTTTGGTCTTGGGAATCCATTTTTCAAAGAGAGGATAGACGGTCAACAGTCCAAGCGTAGCAAAAAAGGACATCCAAAGTCCCAGATCGGTCACGCCGTAGGGAGAAATCACAAGAATCAAGGCAAGTGAAGCAAAAAGCGAGGTCAGCGAGTCGTTTTCCTCGTAAAACAGAAATCCAAGATAGACGGCGTAAAGCATAAACACCGATCGACACGCCGACATGGAAAAGCCTGTCATGAAGAGGAACACGAGTGACAAAAGAGAAACCGCGAAGCATCTTCCCCGCTTGGGACAGTACAATTTTCTCAAAAGCAGATCGATGCTTCCCAGCAGGATCGAAATATGCAGACCGCTGACCGCCATCAGGTGTGAGGTACCCGTCCGTCTGAAATCACGAACGACCTCTCCCGAAATCCCCGATCGGTCGCCCGAAAAGAATCCTGCCGCCAACGAACCGACCCGTTCACCAAGCGCGTCACATAAGGCTTGGCGAAGGGCGTATCTGACCCGCCCCGAAAGGATCTCCACACCGCCCTCATCCCATAGAATATTCCAAAAGGATGTACTCTCGGAACGTTTTGAGACGGCTACGAGAGAGGGAGAGTCCACGGCGAGCTGCAAAATGATGCCATCCTTCAGCGCATCGGGGTCAACCTTCTCGCTGTGAACGAGCGTTCCAACCGCGGCAATTCGATCCCCTCCGGAAAAATCGGCAGAAAAGCCACACCGAAGCGTTGCGCGAATCCGAACGGAGCTTCCGTTGATCTCTTGGATCAGTACGGTATAGTCAGAGGAGG
>JAZORA010000210.1:0-8693 GCA_045656365.1 Eubacteriales bacterium
GCGAGACTGAGGGAGAATGCGCAACCTCAATGAAGCAGTTATAATGAGGCGAGAGAAAACGTTAAAGTTTCGCTTGCTCCTTCCACCGCAAGCGGTCCCCCTTCCTCCCGGAGGAAGGCTATTTGCGCAACCCGTTTACGGATAGCAAGGAGCAATTGCGTGGCTGGCAGGCCAATACACGGCGCACTTGTGCGCAGCCAGTGGTCTTCTGCTATACCCAAAACTGAAAGCCCCCCGTATAACGAGGGGCTTTTCTTATTCATCCTTTTCGTATTGGCAGAGGTCAATTTTTCGAAGCTCTGCATGGGGAATCCGTCCCTTGGTCTTCTCAAAATAAGCAATGTTGTTGCGAAGCATAAAGGCAAACTGCGCGGAGGGGGTTCTGTGCTCCGCCTCGGAAATATACAAAAGCTTCCGCAAAAGATCCTCGGAAAGCTTCAGATCTACGTGATATCCGTTTTTCATAAGCGTTCCCTCCGCTTATTTCTTCTTTTTTGCGTTGTTCGGATTGTTCTTCCGAACGGTCGTGCCCTTCTTCGTCTGCTTCTTATCGGAACGGATCAGGAAGAATGCGCCAACGCCGATTCCAACGAGAACCAGAACCATGATGACGATGGAGAAGTAGGTCATGAACGTTGCGGGCTCTTCCTCCTCTTCTACGGGAGCGGTGGTTTCTGCCTCGGGATTCTTCGTGTAGGTGACGGTGGCGTCATGTGCCGAGCCGTTTGCTGTGCCCGTTACGGTCAGAACGTCTGCCGTGTAGCCGTCCTTCGAGGGCGTATTGATGGAATAATCCGTACCGTAGGCAAACTCCTCCACCTTGGTTTCGATCTCCGCGCAGTCCAGGATATAATGAACCGTTACCGTGGTCGCGCCCGTAGCGCTGTCGGTTCGGGTCGCGTTCTCAAGGTTTTTGGAGGCGTCCTCAAAGGCATTTTCGGCAAAGGCGTCCTTGCT
Source organism: Eubacteriales bacterium (assembly GCA_045656365.1). GTDB lineage: Bacteria > Bacillota > Clostridia > Oscillospirales > CAG-272 > HGM12713. The sequence continues at coordinate 958 of JAZORA010000210.1, forward strand.
CTGCGTGGTGCGGAGAGTCAGAGTCTCCATCGAGCGACAGGATTTGAATGCCCAGTCGCCCACCGTTTCCAGCTCACCCGTGACGATCGCGTTGGTCATGGAATAACAGAAGGCAAAGGCACGGTCGCCGATGGTCGTAACCGAGGAGGGAAGGAACATGGATTTCATGGAGCCACAGCCCTCAAACGCGCCCTTTCCAAGAGAGGTCACGCCGTCGGGAATATTGATCGTTTCCAGCTCGGCGCAAAAGCCAAAGGCGTAATCGCCGATGGAGGTCAGGGTGGAGGGAAGGGATACCTCCTCCAGCACCGACAGATAGTAAAAGGCGTAATTTCCGATGGAGGTAACGCCCTCGCCTACCACCAGGCTCTTGACACTGGTTGCCACAGCTTTCCAGACTACGGCGTCGCTGTTCTCAAAGGAGGCAAGCTCGCCCGCGCCCGTAATGGTCAGGGTCTTGGTGTCCTTTACGTAGGTCCAGTTCAGAGCGCCGTGCGTGCCCGACGCGTCGTCGGCATTTCCACCGTTTCCTCCGCAGGAGGCAAGGGTGAGAACCGTCATTGCCAAGAGGAGCAATACGGCGGTAATTTTAATCAATCGGAGATTTTTCATAGCAAAGCCCTTTCTTTATTTGCGTCCATCGCTTTTTGCGTTTTTTTCTTTGCTTTATTGTATCACAAAGCGAGCGATTGTGCAACGAGTTTCAAAAAATGTTAAAATATGCGAGAAAATTGTTTACAGAGTGCGCCCAACCAGAGCCAGGTATTCCTCGTAGGAGAGGAGGATCTTCAGCGCCGCCAAGAGGGCGTTGGCACTCATACCATCGGGGAGCGAAAGCTTTGCCGCCAGCTCGTCCCGTTTTTTTGCGCTATCGGGCGCGCCCGACAAACCGTCCTCGTAAAAATCCAGCTTGGAAAGGGGATTTTCAAGGGCGCGTTCGGCATAATCGGGGTTGGCAAAGGGAGCAAGAAGCTCTCGCAAAAGCTCTGCCTCCATGCCCTCCACCCCAAGCGTTCCCTCGGCGGAGGGGGTGGATTTCCGCTTTTCCTTTCCCTCGATCTTGGGAATATAAAGCTGGATCAGGCGGTCGGTAGGGATCGCGGAGGTCAGGTGAGAACGGATCACCTTACCTGCCCCATCGCTGTCGGTGAGAAGAATGATCTTCGATTTTGTCGCCAGTTGTCGGATCAGCGCCAACCGCTCGTGGTTTTTAAATACCCCAAATCCGTCGGTCTGGATCACGCAGGCGTCGGCGATCGACCGTATTTTGATCTTATCGTATTTTCCCTCCACAATAATGGGGAAGGGGATTTTTAATTTTTCCATGCTTATACCAACCGAGGAATAAAGTAAAGGAGAACCAGCGCACCGAGAATGATCCGATAAACGCCGAAGGGCGCGAAGCTGTGCTTCTTAACAAATTCCATGAGGAATCGAATAGCGACGATGGAAACGAGGAACGCCACAAGACTTGCTACCGCCAAAACGACCCACGCGAGAGTGGGGACGGAGATGCTGTTTTCCGCGACAAAATCAAAGAAGCCGTAGCCCTTCAGGAGACTCGCCCCAACCATGGCGGGAATGCCAAGGAAGAAGGAAAATTCCGCCGCCGCGGGACGGGAGATCCCGAGGAATCGGGCGCCGAGAATGGTCGAGCCCGAGCGGGAGGTTCCGGGGACGATGGAAAGAGTTTGGAAGCAGCCAATGAAAAACGCCTGACGGAAGGATACGTCATCCACATTTACCACCGAGGGGGCTTTGTCCTTTTGGATCTTTTCGATGATGATAAACAGAATACCGTAGAGGATCAGTGCCGCCGCAACGGTTATGGCGTTGTAGATCCAGCCGTCGATATCCTTGCCCGTTGCCTTCTCGAGGAGCTTATCGCCTACGATGCCAATCAGAGCCGCGGGAATGCTGGCGACCACGACCTTTCCCCAAAGAGTCCAGGTGCCCCTTTTTTCGGGCGCGCTTTTTTTGGGAGAGAAGGGATTGAGCTTGCCGAAGAACATGACCACCACTGCAAGGATTGCGCCAAGCTGTATGACCACCTCAAACATGCTCATGTATTCCTCGGCAAAGGTTGCGCCCAGATCGGGTGCCGTGTTCAATTTTAAAAATTCGTCGAGAAGGATCAGATGTCCCGTCGAGCTGACAGGAAGCCATTCGGTGATTCCTTCCACCAAGCCGAATAGAACGGCTTTGAGGATTTCGATGAACTGGATCATAAGTCCTCCGTGATAGAAAGTAATATGTGTTGTCGCTTTTCTCGAAAAGCGACGCAAAAGCTTTTAAGCTGGGTTTGTGCGAACAACGTGGTAACTCACAAACTATTTAGTTGAAAGTTTCTTTGGTTACTTACTTTTCTTTCGCGAAAGAAAAGCAAGCAAAAGAAAGCAAAACTAAAAAGTTTGCAAAAAGCTTGTTAGCTGGAAGTTTCTTTGGTTACTTTCTTTTCAAAGAAAGTAACCCGCGTCCTTACTCCTCCCCGCCGCGCATGATGTCGCCGGGGGCGACGGAAAAGGGAATGCGGGCGAAGAATTTCATGGAGGGGTGAGGGGCGGAGGGGATGGGCTCGCCCGCCTCGTTATAAAGCTCGGTAACGGTAAAGGGTCTGCCGATCTTAGAGGGGGAGATCAGCTCGGCGACCTCACCAACGGAGACCTTGTTTCTCTGAATAAAGGGATAAAGCCGACCGTTTTCGGTTTCCGCCTCAAGCTCGGTGGGGAGCGGAAGCTCCTCTTGAGAGAGCGCCGTGGCGAAATACGCCTTTTCACGGATATAGCCGTTAATGCTTGAGAGCTGAGCGTTGTCCATGGGGGAATCCAGATAAAAGCCCGTGCAGTAGTCTCGATGAGAGACACTTTCCAGCTCCCGCATCCACTCAGGTCGAAACGCATAGCCCTCGGGATCGGCGGCATAGGCGTCCAGCGCCATGCGATAGGCGTTCGTTACCACCGCGGTATAATAGGCACTCTTCATGCGGCCTTCGATCTTAAAGGAAGCGATCCCCGCGCGGATCAGCTCGGGCAGAATCTCGATGGTACACATATCCTTCGAGGACATGACGAAGGTTCCCAGCTCGTTTTGTTCAATGGGATAGGGCTGATCGGGTCTCTTTTCCTCGGTAACGGTATAGACCCAACGGCAGGGTTGGGTACAAGCGCCCCGATTGGCGTCCCGTCCTGTCAGATTGTGAGAGAGCATACAGCGACCGCTGTAAGAAACACACATAGAGCCGTGAACAAACGCCTCCAGCTCCACCTGGTCGGGAATCGCGTCCCGAATGGCGCGGATCTCAGGTAGGGTCAGCTCACGCGCCAGTACCAGACGCTTCGCGCCAAGGGCGGCGTAAGCTCGTGCTGCCTCGGGACTCACGATACTCGCCTGAGTCGACACGTGAAGCTCCATGTGGGGGAGCAGCTCACGGACGGTGGCAAAGACCCCCAGATCGGCAACGATCATGGCGTCGATCCCGAAATCGCCTACCCGAAGAAGGAAGTCTCGAAGGGCGGGATATTCATAGCCGTGAGGCATGGTGTTCAGGGTCAGATAAAGCTTTTTGCCGAAGCGATGGGCGTAGTCTACCGCCTCCTTCAGCTCGTCGTCGGTAAAATTATCGGCGGCGGAGCGCATACCAAAGCGCGTGCCCGCCAAATATACGGCGTCCGCTCCGTAAAGGATCGCCGCTTTCATTTTTTCAAAATTGCCCGCGGGAGAGAGAAGCTCGGGCATCTTCAGTCCAAGGTTTTTATCCATCGTTCCCATCTTTTCTTTTTCATTTCCGACTTGCGGATAATCATATCATATGTACCTATTATAATATAAATTCCCCCGTCTGTCAAGAGTGGGACGGGGGAGTTGAGATGTTCTTATCAAAGAGATTTGGCGAAGAAAAGATCGTATAAACACCTTGATCTTGATTTGTTCTGTTGAGAAATCGGAGATTATACGAGCCTTCTCCAGTGGGAGAAGGTGGCAGCCGAAGGCTGACGGATGAGGTGCTTTTTATAAGGGCTTCAAATCTGAAAAATCCAATTTAAGATTTTCTAAAATATCATTTGCCACGGAATGAAAGTTATTTCGTATGTCATCGTTTGAATAGCGCAAAATCGTTAGATTCCAAGAAGACAAAACGCTATCTCGGTGTCTGTCTGATTCCATATGCTCTGGCGAAAGGTGTTGGCGCCCATCTACTTCAATAACCGTTTTCTTTTCCGCAATATAAAAATCGACGATGTAGTTTTCAATATTATGCTGGCGTCTTACGTTAAAGGGAAGCCTTTTTAATAAATCATACCACAAATGTTTTTCTTCGGGGGTCATGTTTTTTCGAAGTGTTCTTGCGGTTGAAACAAGCTTTTTATTGTAGGGGATCATTTTTCACTCCTCATCCACCGCTATCGCGGTTCCCCTTCTCCCACAGGAGAAGGCTTTTTATAGTGGGCGACACGATTATAACAAAAACTTTTAACTACACCATATTATAGCACAAAAACCACAGAAAATCAATCTGTGGTTTTTGTGCTTATTTCTTTGTGAAAAGTATTGCTAAAAAGCAACCGTTATTTCTTTGCCATCTTCTTTTCGATGCAATCCATGTAGAAATTCCAGTCCAGACGGCTGAGGAAATGAACGCCGGGTCTGTATTGGAGACAAACGTTACCCTCGTCGAATCTCTCGCCGATCTCAGGCATTCTGTCGGCGGCAACGTAGCCGTCCAGTCCCAGCTGCTCCCAAGCCCGCGATGCGGCGGCACAGGAGAGGACCTGCGATTCGGGAGATGCCCAGACGTCGCCGTAGGCGGTACCAATCATCAGGGTGCGAGGCGCGATGGTAGCAAGCGCCATGTGCTGATCGAAGGGCATGGCGCGCATGGTCTCGCGGTCGGCGTACTTCAAATAATTGGGCGCGAACCAGAAGGGGAAGGCGGCGGTAATGTCTCGGACACGCTCACCCTCGTTTCCGCGGGAAAGGGCGTCGCCGCTATTGCCGGCGCCGTTGACGGCAACGTAGCGGAATCTTTCGTCCAGCATACCCGTCAGAAGCGCGGTCTTTCCAAGGCGGGAGTGACCGATCACAGCGGCGTTATCATGATCGAGGAAGGGGCAGGTCATGGCGTAGTCCAAAACGCGCATGTTCGCCCACGCCCACATGGCAAGCTTGCCCGTGGCGTTGCCCTCACGATTCTTTCCGCCGTCGGGATAAACGCAGGCGGCAAGACCCGTGGTGAAATCGTCGTCGTCGGAGGTGATATCCTTGTAATTCAGGTGCAGAACGGCAAAGCCGCGGTCAATGATTTCCTCGGCGGGGAAATATTTGTTGGGTTCGCCGGGGTAGAAATTGTTGAATACGAAGAAGGGGTGAGGTCCGTCGGAGGAGGGGATGCACGCCACAAAGGAGAAGTCAAAGGGCTTTCCGCAAACCACGGAGTGAACCTTGACCTGGTACTGCATACCCAGACCCGCGCAAAAACGTGGATCGATCAAGCCGCTTTCCTCAAAGGTCAGCTCGGTGGGAGCGGGAACGGGCTCGCCGTATTCCTCTTTCAGAAGGAGGCTCTTCAGATCCTCGCGGACGGTGGGCCAGCTTTCCTTATCAAAGGAGGGAAGGGCGGGGATTCTTCTTTTTTCATAAAATTTTTTCAAAACCATGATTTCCTCCTTACTTCTCATCGTTTGCCATGACGCGGCGAATGATCTTGATATACTGATTCCAGTCCAGACGTCCGAGGAAGTGCTTACCCCAACGGAGGTGGTAGCAAATGTCACCCTCGTCAAAGGTGTCGCCGATCTCGGGCAGACGGTCGGGATGGATAAAGCCCTTCATGCCAAGCTGCTCCCAAACAGTGGAAGCGGCAACGGCGCCCAGATACTGAGAATAGGGATCTGCCCAGGTGTCCTCGTGTGCCGCGCCGAGAAGCAGCGTTCTCGGAGCAATGGTGGCGAGGAGCATGTGCTGATCGAAGGGAAGCTCCTTTTCATTTCTTGAATATTTCTTGTAGTTCTCGCAGAACCAACGCCAAGCGTGGAGAATGTGATGAACTCTCTCACCGTTCTTATGACGGGTGATGGCGTCGCCGCTACAGCCCGAGTTGTTGCCGACCACGTAGCGGAACCGTTCGTCCAGCATACCCGTAACCAGCGCGGTCTTTCCGAGACGGGAGTGACCGATGACGGCGGCGTTCTTGCAGTCAAGGAAGGGACAGGTCATGGCGTAGTCCATCAGACGCATGTTCGCCCAAGCCCACATCATGATCTTACCGGGATCGGTGGGTCCGCGGTCGGATGCGCCGTTCGGATAGAGACAGCCTGCTACACCGTTCGTGAAATCGTCGTCGTCGGAGGTGACTGCCTTATAGTGAACGTGGAGGACGGCAAAGCCCTGCTGAACGATCTCCTCGATGGGGAGAAAACGAACGGGCTCACCCTCGTCAAAATCGTTGTGAACGAAGAAGGGGTGAGGTCCGTCGCCTACGGGAATGCAGGCGTGAAATTCAAAATCAAAGGGGCGTCCGTTGACCACCGTGTGAACCTTGACGGGATAACGAACGGCATAGCCCGAGGCAAATTCCACGGGGTCCATCATGGTGCCTTCCTCAAAGGTCAGCTCGGTGGGCTCGGGAACGGGCATACCGTATTCCTCGGTCAAAAGCAAATTTTTGTAGGCTTCACGCAGTGCGGGCCATTCCTCTTTTTTAAAGGCGGGAATGGGAGGAACGTTTCGTGCTTCCAGGGTTTTTTCCAGCACCATAGCACATCTCCTTCGTGTAGGCTTTTTTATATTTCGGAGACTTGCCCCGATAGGCAAAGTATAACAAATGTTGGGTAGAAAGTCAATAGAAAACAAAAAAAATTCGGGAAAACTTAAGGTTTTCCCGAATTTTCTTATTGAGGATAACAGAAACTTTGAGGTTTCTCGTTCAGCGCCTGAAGATAAGCTTCCGCTTCGAGTTTTGCGGCGTCGAGAGAAAGCTCGCGGTAGTTTCCGCACTCCTTACGGGTGTTGCCGAACATTTCTCCCTCGTGAGAGACGATGCGCGAAAGCACGTCCTTGACTGCGGCGAGAACGATTTCGTTCGGAAGCGCTCTCGTCAGAAGATAAAAGCCCGTGCGACAGCCCATGGGGCCGAAATACAGAACCTTGTCGCCGATCTCCGAGTTTCGGACGTAGGTGGCAAACATGTGCTCCAGGGAGTGCATGGTGAGATTGTCCATGTAATCCCCCGCGTTGGGCACACGGGTGCGCAGATCGTAGGTGACTACGTCGCCGTCGATCCGCGAAATATAGATTCCTTTACCGATCTTGTCGTGATCGACACAAAAGCTGGTGATTCGTTCCATGGATTGCCTCCGCTCGTTTTCTTTGTTTTGATTATACCTGATTTTGATTCGATTGTCAACCTACTTTCTTTTGAAAAAGAAAGTAGGCACCGTACTTTCTTTGAAAAGAAAGTAGGCAAAGAAAACTTCCAACTAATTGGTTTCTGCGTTGCCATATAGTTTTTCAAAATTTTGAAAAGAAAGTAGGCAAAGAAACTTCCACCTGTTTGGTTTGTGCGTTGCCGTATTGTTTTACAAAATCTTTGAAAAAGAAAGTAGGCAAAGAAAACTTCCAACTAATTGGTTTCTGCGTTGCCATATAGTTTTTCAAAATTTTGAAAAGAAAGTAGGCAAAGAAACTTCCACCTGTTTGGTTTGTGCTTTTTCTTATTTTTCGTACAAAACCGTAGGGGG
>JAZORA010000211.1:0-7960 GCA_045656365.1 Eubacteriales bacterium
GGTATCTGAGGGAATACAAGTTCCGCGATCGGATCTTTCGGGAGGGCGATCGGGTCATGCAGACGCGAAATAACTATGAGATCCTTTGGAATCGCACCTTCGACGATAAGTATGGAAGCGGAATCTTTAACGGAGATATCGGCGTGATCGAGGAGATTCGCGTGGACGACCGCGAGATGCTCATTTTGTTTGATGACCGACAAGTGCTGTATGATTTTTCGCTTCTGGAGGATCTGGAGCATGCCTATGCGGTGACGGTTCATAAGAGTCAGGGAAGCGAATATCCCATTGTGATCATTCCCATGGGATCGGCACCAGCCATGCTTCTTTCGAGAAATCTTCTCTATACGGCGGTCACCCGTGCCCAGAGCATGGTAATTTTGGTAGGACGGGAGGAGATCGTCCGTCAGATGGTGGCAAATTATCGGCAGGCGATCCGTTATACAGGACTTTGCTATTGGCTTGCGGAGCGTGATGCATGATGCGGTGGCGTGAGTTTTTCGACCGTTTTCTGATCGTTCGCAAATGCGCGGGCTGTGGAGAGATTTTATCCTACGAGCAATGTCACGAAGCCTTTTGCGCAAGCTGTCAGCTTCGGTGGCGAGTCGCCAAGACCGAAAACTGTAAGACCTGCTTTCGTCCGGCGGTCGAGTGTACTTGTAGTCCCAAGGGACTGTCGGAGAGCGGTGCGCTTTGCCTTAGAAAGCTTATCTTTTATCGGGCGGAGCGAAGCGGCGAGGCGGAAAACCGTCTCATTTACGACCTCAAGCACCGTCCAAGCAAGAGACGGGCAGATTTTGTCGCAGAGGAGCTTTCTTCGGCGGTGATGGAGGAGCTTTCGGTTCTCGGTGTCACCGACCCCGAAAAGGACGTGGTGATCGTGTCGGTGCCTCGCGGAACGAGGGCAAGGATTGACTATGGCTTTGATCAATCGGAGTTGATTGCCGGGAGTCTGGCGCGGCGCCTTGACATTCCGTATGTACCTGCGATTGCCAGACGACGGGGCGGACGGGAACAAAAGAAGCTAGGGAGAGAGCGTCGTTTTCGCAACGTATCTCACCTGTTTTTCCTGAAGGAGGCAGAGACCGTTCGGGGAAAGTGCGTTCTCTTATTTGACGACGTGGTTACCACGGGTGCCAGTATGGCGGCATGTGTGAGCCTTTTGCGGAATGCGGACGTGCAGAGCGTGATTTGTCTATGTATCGCGCAGGATTGACAAAAGATTTTCTTGCATTTTTCAAAAAAACATTGTATAATATAAGTAATGGTTCAAGAAGGGAAGATTTTTTAAATTTTCCATTTACCCTATAATCTTTGGGGGTCAGCATGTTAAAGCGAAAAGCAAAGCAGATGTTTTCGAGAGACATCGGGATTGATCTGGGTACGGCAACCATTCTCGTTTACGTGGACGGGAAGGGAATCGTGCTCAACGAGCCGTCGGTGGTGGCGGTGGATAAGAATACCGACTGTATCGCGAAGATCGGAAAGGACGCTCAGGCGATGCTTGGGCGAAATCCCAATAATATCGAGGTGGTTCGTCCCCTGCGTGACGGTGTAATCAACCGTTATGACGTGACCGAGCGAATGATCCAGTATTTCATTCGTCGGGCGTGCGGAAATACGGTATTTCCGCCGCGTGTGGTGATCTGCGTTCCCACGGGTATTTCGGACGTGGAGCAGAGAGCCGTGATGGATGCGGGAATGAACGCGGGTGCCCGAAAAACCTACCTGATGCCCGAGCCCGTTGCGGCAGCGTTGGGAGCGGGAATTGATATTTTCAGTCCTACGGGTCACATGATCGTAGATATTGGCGGCGGAACGACCGATGTAGCGGTGATTTCCCTTGGCGGAATCGTGGTGTCCAAGTCGTTGAAGATCGCAGGCGATAAATTCGACGAGGCGATCATGCGTTATGTTCGCCGTAAATATAATATTGCCATTGGAGAGCGCACGGCAGAGCAGATTAAGATCCGCATCGGCGCTGTATATGAGCATGGTGAAGCAAAAACCATGGAGGTCAAGGGACGGTGCCTGATTCAGGGACTTCCCAAGGTGGTTACCCTTTCCTCCAAGGAAATGCTGGAAGCCCTGATGGAGCCGATTTCGGCAATCTTTGATACCATTTGTGCGGTGATCGAAAAGACCCCGCCCGAGCTGGTTGGCGACGTGCTGAAGAACGGAATTATTCTGACGGGCGGCGGAAGTCAGCTTTACGGCTTGGATCGACTGATGGCAGACGTGATCGAGATCCATACCCACGTAACCAAGGAGCCTATGAAATGCGTGGCGCTTGGTACGGGAAAAATTTTGGAGTATCTGGATCGTATGCCCGACGGAGTGATCGATCTTTCCAAAATCAGACGAAACGGATAACAAGAGGGCTTTCTACCCGAAAGCCCTTTTCTTTTAGATAAGGAGAAATTATGTTAATTGAGAACTTCCAATATCCCGGCGCGTTGCGCTTTTTTGAGGAGATTTCCGCCATTCCGAGAGGCTCGTATCACGAGGAGAAGATTGCCGATTATTTGGTAGATTTTGCGGAGAAGCGAGGGCTTGAGGTATATCGCGACACCCTTGGAAACGTCCTGATCAATTGTCCCGCTACGGAAGGATTTGAGGATCGTCCTCTTGTGCTTTTGCAGGGACATACCGACATGGTTTGTGAGAAAAATGCAAACGTCGAGCACGATTTTCTGAAGGATCCCCTTTTGCTTTACGTACAGGATGGCTGGGTTCGGGCGAAGGGAACGACGCTTGGCGCGGACAACGGCGTTGCCGTTGCCACCATGCTGGCAATTCTTGACGGAGAGCATGAGGGTCACCCCGCGCTCCAGTGCCTGTTTACCGTAAGTGAAGAGGTAGGTCTTGATGGGGCAAAGGCGTTTGATTATAGCCGTATCGTTGCCCGTCGAATGATCAATATGGATAGCGCGGATGATTCTACCATCATTGTGGGATGTGCGGGCGGAGAGAGAGCGGAGCTGACGCTTCCCGTACACCGTGAGGTTCATGGCGGTATCACTTGCCGTTTGCGGATCGGTGGCTTGGCAGGTGGTCATTCGGGCGAGGACGTGGATCGGGGAAGAGCCAACGCCAATAAGCTTTTGGGTCGAATTTTGTGGGCGCTTTGTGTGAAGGACGAATCGCTTCGTTTGATCTCCTATGAGGGAGGCAGTAAGGATAACGCCATTCCCCGTGAGGCAGAAGCGGTTTTGAGCCTTTCCGATTTCGAGGGAGCGCAAGAGGCTATGGCACGTGTGGTTGCCGATATCAAGGGTGAGCTTGGTCGGGACGATGGGGGTGCATTCTTTGCCCTTGAGCCGATTGAAGCCGAAGAGATGCCTATGGATCGAGAATCTACGCTTCGCGCGATCCTTATGGCATACACCATTCCCATTGGTGTGTTTGCCCGTAGTCCTGAGCTTACGGGACTCGTGGAGTATTCCAGAAACCTTGGCGTGCTTTCAAACGATAAAACGACGGTCAAGGCGGTGCTTTCCTCCCGCTCGGCAAAGGTATCTCAAATTGACGCGTCCGTCGCGGAGCTGGATGCCTTCGCTCTGCTGTTGGGGGGTGAGGCGCGCTATTCGGGACGCTATCCCGGCTGGGATTTTGTCGAGGAATCGGCGCTGCGCGAGGAGTATGCCGCCATGTATCGGGATTTATTTGGCAGAGAGCTTCGGATGGAGGTCATTCATGCGGGACTGGAATGCGGAATCATTAAGGAATCGATTCCCGACATGGATATGCTCTCCTGCGGACCGATCATTCTGAATCTCCATTCTCCCGACGAAGCACTGAATATTGCGTCCTTTGAACGGTTCTTACACCTGATTCATAAGGTTCTTTCAAGATAAAGAATAAAAATATCGCCCTCTGCGTTGGCAGAGGGCGATGCTTTTTTATTGTTAATTTGCTTCGGTGGGCTTGTCCTTCGTAATTGCTTTGATTACAAAGAGGGTAGCCACGGTCAGCACGATGCCCAGAGGCAAGCAGATCCAGATGTTCTGCACGAAGCCGGAGATGACGAACATTACAAAGGAGATCGCCGCAACGGTAATGGAGTAAGGCATCTGAGTGGATACGTGGTTCAGATGATTGCACTGTCCGCCGGCAGAGGACATGATGGTCGTGTCGGAAATGGGAGAGCAGTGGTCACCGCAAACCGCGCCTGCAAGGCACGCGGACATACCGATAATGAGAAGCTCGGAGCCGGGTTCGAAGATGGCGGTAACGATGGGAATGAGGATTCCGAACGTACCCCAAGAGGTTCCCGTAGCAAATGCCAGAACGCAAGCAACCAGGAAAATGATTGCGGGCAGGAACGAGCCAAGTGCCTCGGCTTGTCCGGTCATCAGGTCACCGACAAAGTACTTCGCGCCAAGTACCGTGGTCATGTTCTTCAGGGCGGTAGCGAAGGTCAGAATGAGAATCGCGGGTACCATGGCGATAAAGCCCTGGGGAACGCATTCCATGGATTCCTTAAAGGAAATTACACGGCGACAGAGCATATAAACGATAATGAGGATCAGCGCCACCAGACCGCCCCAAGGCAGACCAACGGTTGCGTCGGTATCGGCAAAGGCGTCGATGAAGTTAGCACCGTCCAGGATTCCGCCTACATAAACCAGACCGAATACGCAGGAAACGATCAGGAAGATTACAGGGAGAACCAGATCTATCACGCGACCGCGGGCGGAGGGCTCGACCTCGGGAACCTCGTTCTTTTCACCAAAGGTGTAAAGATCGTTGTGCTCGAGGGCATTGATCTCGTGGATCTTCATTGCACCGTAATCAAACTTCATAACGGCAATGGCAACCACGAAGATGAGGGTCAAGATCGAGTAGAAGTTGTAGGGAATTGCCTTGATAAAGAGGGAAAGACCTTGTCCTTCCTCAGCATACGCCGAAACGGCGGCAGCCCAGCTGGAGATGGGAGCGATCATACAAACGGGAGCGGCAGTTGCGTCAATAATGTACGCCAGCTTTGCACGGGAAATGCGCTTGCTGTCGGTAACGGGACGCATAACCGAGCCAACGGTCAGACAGTTAAAGTAGTCGTCTACGAAAATGAGAACGCCCAGAAGGAAGGTAGCCAGCATGGCGCCTACGCGGGATTTAATGTGGGTCTTTGCCCAGTTACCAAATGCTGCGGAGCCGCCTGCCTTGTTGATGAGCGCCACGATGATGCCCAATTCCACGAGGAAGACGAAGATACCCGCGGTATCGGATACGGCAGAGATCAGACCCGTATCAATGATTCCGTCAAGCGTTCCCGTAAAGGAGAAATCGGAATAGAGCAGAGCGCCCGAGAGAATACCGATAAACAGCGAGCTGTAAACCTCCTTGGTGATCAGAGCCAGACCAATGGCGATAACGGGGGGGAGCAGTGCCCAAAGAGTGCCACGAACCGCGCCCTCTCCCTCACAGGTCTCGCAGACGAGCGTGCCGAGTCCTTCGCAATCGGGACAATCGACCGTTCCATTTGCGCCTCCGGTGACTCCGGCAACAACCATCAGTGCCAGGATCACGATCGCCGCAATGACGAGAGTGATTTTCTTTGACTTTGACATAAAGTCCTCCTAAAAAATAAAATAATGAAAAATAAAAAACCGCAATGCAGCGCATTACGGTCATACCCAACGGTACGGATAGCGCTCCACGGACGTGACAGTGCGACGCATCTTATACGGCGCACCAACCAAGAGGGGAACGGAATCCCGTCCTTGGTTTCGGCAAAAAATCCTTTCATTCGTCGGTTTCCGTCCGATTGGTCGAATTACTGATATTTTTTGCACCTCTATCATACTGGGGTTATTATATCATATTCTATGATAGGATTCAAGAGAAAATAAGAAAATCGTCAAAAAAAATCGAATTTTATATATAATATTGAAGAAAAATCGATATTACCGTCGACGGGGCGAGGTCTTTTTGGGACGGGTGGCACCAAGATAGCCACCGAGGATCGAGAAAAAGAGAATCAAAAAACGCAGGAAAAGTCCAAGAGGAAAGGAGAATGGTTGAGAATCGGGAAAGAAAAGTGAAAGCAGAAGAAACCATACGGAAAGAAGAATTCCGCATAAGAGACCCGAGAGAAGCGAGGCTTTTTTGTGAAGCCTTCTGGTGATCCATCCTCCAAGGAACGCCGAAAGATAGAGACTGATCAGGGCGACAGGCAGAATCCGACTCAGGGGATCCTCGGATGCGGCGCAGATCGCCCCGCCAATTAGAGCAAAAACGAACCCCATGACAAGGGCGGCAAGTGTACCGAGTCCGCTATGAAGAAGCAGGGAGGATAAGCCGCCATGCTCTTCTGAGCGATGGGTGTGCGAATGGCTTTTTGAGACGGATTTTGCTTGACGCATGACGATCCCCTTTCATGGGTGTATTTTGATATCTGATCTATGATTATGAAAAGCACATGGGGGAATATGAAGGGAAAACACGCTTTTTCCTCTAATTAACAATAAATTAACATCCAAAAACCGTTGTATCTCTTGAAAAAAAGAACGAAATGTGATACAATATGGTTATAATTGGGGTAGAAGTTTTTTTGGGGAAAAGTACCCAAAAATTTATCCTTGCAAAAGCACAAAACGGAGGCGAATTTATGGTACAATTTGACGAAAAAATGTACGGCTTGTCGAAGGCAAGACTGGAATCGATCTTTGATGCCGGTACCTTTGTCGAGCTTGGCGCCTATACGAAGCGACCCGACTCAGAGAAAGATTTTGAGAGTGTGGTTTGTGGCTACGGCGCAGTAGAGGGAAAGCTTGCATTTGCTTTCATTCAGGATAGTGGAAGAACCAAGGGAGCTTTTGGCGAGAGACATGCTAAGAAGATTGCATCCCTATACGGATTGGCGATGAAAAACGGTGCGCCGGTGATTGGCGTGTTCGATAGCGCGGGCGCGGTGGTGTACGACGGAGCAGAGGCTCTTGCCGCATACGGACGCCTGATGAAGAATATTTCCGACGCGTCGGGCGTGATTCCTCAGATCGCGGTGATCGATGGCGTTTGCGGAGGCGCATCTGCCGTTGCCGCATCGATGTTCGATTTTGTAGTGACCGTAAAGGACCGTTCCGAATTTTTCGTGAACGCCCCCTTCGTGATCGGTAAGACGGCGGAGGCGACTAGACAGGGCTTGGCGGCGATCGCGGCGGAAACCGAGGCGGAAGCCTTTGGCTTCGTTCGGGAATTGGTGTCTCTGCTTCCTGCCAACAATGCGGATTCCACGGTTCTTGAGACCTCTGACGGTCTGAACCGATCGGTTTCCTTTGATCCTAAGACGTATGAGATCGAAGCACTGCTTACGGCTCTTTCCGACGATGGTAAATTTACAAGGCTTTATGCCGATTACGTCGAAACCGCTGTTCTTGGATTTGCCTCCTTTGGTGGCGTGGTTTCGGGCGTGATCGCATCCAATTCCGCAAAAAAGGGCATTTTGGATATCAAGCACGCCAGAGCGGCAGCCAAGCTGATCTCCTTCTGTGACAGCTTTTCGATTCCCGTGGTGACCTTCCTTGACAGCGAGGGTCTGGACGTATCGGCGGAGGCGGAAAATGCCGCTTACGCATCGGAGCTGGCAAGACTTGCTATGGCGTATACCACCTCCGAAAACGCCAAGGTGACGGTCGTTCTTGGCAAGGCGTACGGCGCGGCATTCACATTGCTTGGCTCCAAGTCGGTGGGCGCGGATATGGCGTTGGCGCTTCCTACGGCATCGATCAGCGTGCTTTCTCCCGCGGCATCGGTTGCCTTCGTTTGGAACGATCGGGTGGGAGATAAGACCCGTGAGGAGTTGGAGGCTGAATGGAACGAGAAGTGCGCGTCGGCTACCGACGCCGCGGATGCGGGAGAGATCGACGACGTAATCGATCCCTCCGAGCTTCGCCAGAGAATCTGTGCGGCTCTTTTGATGCTGGTGGCAAAAGCAGAGGGCACGCCCTCTCGTAAG
>JAZORA010000212.1:0-3532 GCA_045656365.1 Eubacteriales bacterium
CCAAACAAAAAATGTTTGCGGGGCTTTTGTTTCGTTTCAGTTTAGAATCCTTTTGTATAATTTTGTCGTAAAATCAAGAATTTTGTTTATATTTTTGCTTCGATCAATTTTTTATTATCAACAGAGGTGAGGTAAGATGAATACGAAAACCATTGACGGCGCGTGTTACGCGCGTATGCTTCTGGGAGGCGCGGCCTGCCTTGCGGCACACTCGGAGGAGCTGAATGCGCTCAACGTATTCCCCGTGGCGGACGGCGACACGGGAACCAACATGCTGCGAACCATGGAGGGAGGTCTGGCAGAGCTACGGCAGGACAAAAACCAGCCAGTCGGTACACTCTCCGACCGTTTTGCCCGTGGCGTATTGCTTTCAGCAAGAGGAAATTCGGGCGTGATCCTTTCGCAGATCTTTGCGGGCATCAACGACGGACTCGGCTTGTGCGAGGATGCAAGTGCCGAGGATCTGGCAAACGCGTACCGTAAAGGAATCGCAAAATCCTACGCGTCGGTTCAGAATCCCACCGAGGGAACCATTCTGACCGTATTCCGCGAGAGCACCGAGTACGCGCAAGCAAATCTTACGGAAAGCTCCACCGTTGAGGACTTTTTCCGCCTTCATATTGAGGAGGCGCGCCGATCCTTGGCTTCCACCAAGGATCGCCTTTCCGTTCTCGCCGAGGCCGATGTGGTCGATTCGGGCGCGGCAGGCTACCTATATATCGCCGAGGGCATGTATCACGCCCTCAAGGGAGAGGAAATTTCCTATGAGCCGACCCAAATCAAAGCCGATGCACCGACGCTTGACATCCATTCCTTTACCCGCGACAGTGTGCTGGAATACGGCTACTGCACCGAAGTCCTTTTGCGACTGACCAGCGCCAAGGTCGATCCCGACACCTTCAAAATCGAAACGGTTC
The DNA here is from genome assembly GCA_045656365.1 of Eubacteriales bacterium. Taxonomy (GTDB): domain Bacteria; phylum Bacillota; class Clostridia; order Oscillospirales; family CAG-272; genus HGM12713. The sequence goes on from JAZORA010000212.1 coordinate 918, forward strand.
TCTCCCTTCTGGAGGAGCTCGACGGTCAAAGCGTCGTGGCGTACAAGCAGGACGATCTGGTGAAAATCCACGTACACACCTTCAAACCCGGTGAGATCTTGTCACGGGTGCAGGCGTTCGGAGAATTTTTAACGGTAAAGATTGAAAATATGAGTCTTGGCCATTCGGAGAGCGAGCAGAAGAAAAAGAAGAACGGAAAAGCCTTTTCGGTGGTTTCGGTGGCAACGGGAGACGGACTTTCCGACCTCTTTACGCAAATGGGCGCGGATCGGATCGTTTCGGGCGGTCAATCCGCCAATCCCTCCATTGAAGAATTCGTACGGACATTTGAGACCTTGGACACCAAGGAAATCATTGTGCTTCCCAACAATAAAAACGTGATTTTGGCGGCAAAGCAGGCGGCCGCTCTTTATGGAGAACGGAACGCGGAGGTCAAGATCCGCGTGCTGGAAACCAAGAGCCTTGCCGAGGGCTATAGCGCGCTGGCAGTCATTACCCCTGCCATGAAGGACATGGATGCCTTAGAGCGAAGCGCCAATCAGGCCGCGCGAAGCGTTGCGGACGGCGAGGTGACGGTCGCGATCCGAGACGCCGTGGTAGATGGACAATCCATAAAAAAGGGAGATTATCTCGCCTTTTCCAAGGGAAGCCTTTTGGCAATAGGAAAAACCCCCGAAGATGCCGTTCTGCAGCTTCTCGAGAAGCTGGACACCGATCTGGCGGAGATCATTACCCTCTTTGTTGGAAACGGAGTCAGCGACGAGCGACGCACCGGCCTTGCCGACACGATCGCCGAGCAATACGACGAGTGCGAGGTGGTCACCTACCTTGGCGGACAAGACGTTTACGACTATCTCATTGCAGTAGAATAAGGAGAAAAATATGACCTATCTTGTGATTGATACGAAGGGCTCGGACCACGGTGCCGCCCCTCTCATCCGCGGCGCGGCAGAGGCGCTGAAGAAATTTGATTCGCTCTCGGTTGTCCTTTCCGGAGACGAGAGTGAGATCCGCCAGGAATGGGATAGCCTTTCCATGCCCTACGACCGTATGGAGATCCTCCACGCGGAATCAGAGATCACCAATTACGACAACCCCGCCGAAGCGCTGTTTAAAAAGACCGATTCCTCCATGCTCAAGGCTCTCGCTTCCCTTTCGGAACGTAAAGAACTCTTCGGCTTCATCACCGCGGGAAACACGGGCGTTCTCATTACGGGAGCCATGCGTTATCTTTCGGGCAAGGAGCGGGTACGCCCTGCTTTGGCAGCGGTTCTTCCCGCCCAGAACGGCGGCTTCACCTGTCTTGTGGACACGGGCGCGACCATTGATTGCACGCCCCCCATTCTCCATCATTTCGCCCGACTTGGCTCGGATCTTATGCGCGACATGTACGGCATTGAGTCCCCCAAGGTGGGTCTGCTCTCCAACGGCGCCGAGCCCACCAAGGGCAACAAGCTGGTCAAGGAAACCCATCCTCTGCTCGCCGAGGATTCCTCTCTGAATTTCATCGGAAACGTAGAGGGTAACCAAGCACTTTCGGGTGTCTGTGACGTACTGGTTTGCGACGGATTTGCGGGAAATCAGGTGCTGAAGGTCACCGAGGGAACGGCAACCCGCATCATCACCGACATCATGAAATACGCCCACCGTACGGGAAGCGCCGAGATCAAGCAGCTCGCCGCTCACCTGATGGGCATTTATGACATCGGCTCTCTGGGCGGAGGCATCGTCCTCGGCGCCGCCAAGCCTGTCATCAAGATCCGCGGCAATGCGGGAGAGAGCGCAGTCATCAACACGGCAGAAATGCTTTTGAATATGGCGGAAAACAAAGCCGTATTCGATCAAAGCAGAAATATGATTTAAGAAATAAGGAGCTCATCATGTCAAAAATCCGAGTCATTTGCACCTCAACGGGCTGTATTGAATACGCCCCCGCCCGTTACCGTGATCGGGGCGTCGATATTTTGCGAATCCACGTCTTTTTTCAAGGGAAGGAATACCGCGAGGGACTGGATCTGGATCCCGTGGAATTTTACCGCGAGCTTGAAACCATCGAAGACCCCAAAAGCAATCTTCCCACCACGGGTATGCCCGAAACCGAGGAAATCCGTGTCTGTTTTGACCGTGCCATTGCGGACGGCTGTGACGAGGCACTGGTCTTTACCCTCTCCGCGGCCCTTGGCGGCACGTACAATAAGGTATGCCTCATTGCCGCAGAGTACGAGGGCAAGCTGAAGATCCGGGTGATCGACACCAAGCTCACTTGCTTCGGCGAGGGACTTTTGGCGATCAAGGCGGCGGACCTTGCCAAGGAAGGAAAAAGCAGCGACGAGATTCTTCGTGAAATCCGTTGGATGATGGATCATCAGCTCTTTATCGGCGTGGACGGACGCTTAGATTACCTGATCTACAATGGCAGACTCAAGGGTGGAAAGGCGTTTATGGGTCAGATGCTCAACATCTGCCCCGTCATTCACTTTTCAAAGGACGGCGAGATCGTTCCTCTGGAAAGCATCCGCACCCCCAAGAAGGCGTTGGCACGAACCTGCGAGCTTTTGAAGGAGCAGATCGGCGATCGATCCCCCGAGGGTTATCTCCTCTGGCACATCTACACG
>JAZORA010000213.1:0-4485 GCA_045656365.1 Eubacteriales bacterium
CAGAGCGATGTCGTTTTTGTTGGCAAGATCCGAAAGCTTTCCAAAGTTGGAGGCGGTGATCTCCTTGCTGATTTGGAAGCTTTCGTCGGCAGAAATATCGCCGATCCGCAGATCGACCTTGTGAAGATCTCCCGTGGAGGCAAGCTCCTCAAGATGCTCCACCGAATCCACACCCAGCATGGTTCGGGAAAGACCCAAAAGGGTTCCGCCGCCCACACCCGTACCGCCGAGGTACTCGGTTTCGGTTGCGTTTCCGTTTTTTTGCGCGTGGATCAGCGCCGTACCCGTTCCCATACTGACCACGATGGCTTCATCCAGTCCCGACAGATAAAGTCCGCCAAGGCCAACGCACTGAAATTCGGACACCTTACGGCAGTCCAGCGAGTAAAGGGGTTTATCAATAAAGGATGCGCCCACGCCCGTCATCAATACGCGGTCAATATCCGAAAGGCTCAGGTTGTTTTGAACGGTAAATTTTCCGAACGCGCCGTAAACAGAGGTGACGGCATCGGTGGCGCGAACCAGCATTGGTTCAATCATCACACGCCGAGCTCCGTCGGTTTGAAATCCTACGATTTTGGTGGTGCTTCCGCCCACGTCGATTCCAATGATCGTTCTCATAGCAGTCCTCCTTCTTCCGAAAGGTTTCGATCGATTATATTATAACATAACCTTGAAAAAAAAGCAATGCTGTGTTATAATAATATACAGAAAATCGTGTAAGATCATCAAAGGAGACGGTATGGCGTTTGATGCGGGAATGCTGGCGTGCGCGCTGAGTGAGCTCAGGAGTGCGGCGCTGGGGGCGAGAATTGAAAAGGTCTATCAGCCCGAGCGGGATGAGATCGTTCTGCAGATGCGGAGCTTTGAGGGGGGCAGAAGGCTGCTCATCAATGCGGGCTCGGGCAATCCGAGAATCGGATTTACCGAGACCCAAAAGGAGAATCCTCAGAATCCGCCCATGTTCTGTATGCTGCTTCGCAAATATTTGCAGGGAGCGAAGCTTTCGGAGATCTCCCAGGCGTCCTTCGACCGCGTGGCGTTTCTTGGCTTTGACACGAGAGACGAAATGGGCTTCCCCTGCCGCCGATATCTCATTGCCGAGCTGATGGGAAAATACAGCAATCTGATCTTCGCGGACGGTGAAAAAAAGATCATCACCGCCCTCAGGACCACCGATTTTTCCCTGGATAGTCTTCGTCAGCTGCTGCCCGGAATGACCTACGCATTGCCGCCCTCTCAGAATAAGATCAACCCCTTGACGGTGGATCAGGAGCAATTCTTTGCGGAGATGGATGCGGCATCTCCCGACCGTCGGGCAGACGGATGGATCGTCGGGTGCTTTTCGGGTGTCGCGCCCGTGGTAGCACGAGAGATCGTTTTTCGGGCGACAGGGCATACCGATACCCCCCTCCGCTATTGCTTCCGCGAGGAGCTTTGGCGGGAGTTTTCTGCAGTCAGAGAACGAATCCTGACCGAACGTTTCGAGCCTTGTCTCATACTTGAGAACGACAAGTCCGTGGAATACTCATTTATGCCCTTGTCTCAGTACGGCAATGCCGAGTGCCGTCCCATGGGCGGGGCGGGAAAGCTGTTTGACGCCTACTTTGAAAAGCGGGATCGGGAGCAGCGAGTCCACCAAAGGGCATCGGATATTTTGCGACTTCTAACCAATGCCGAGGCGAGGATCCGCCGCAAGCTGGAGCTTCAACGTGGCGAGCTTGCCGATTGCGAAAAGGGAATCGAGTATAAAAAATACGGGGATCTTTTGACCGCCAACCTTTACCGACTGAAGCGAGGGGATCGGATGGCAGAGCTGGAGGATTATGAGGATATGCGGGAGGACGGAAGCTTCGGGGTGCTTCGCATCGAGCTGGATACCCGTCTCTCGCCCGCCGCCAACGCCCAACGGTATTATAAAAAATACAATAAAGCAAAGACCGCCAAGGTGGAGCTTGCCCGTCAGATCGAGCTGGGCGAGGAGGAGCTGAATTATCTCTATACGGTCTTTGAGTCGCTGACCAGAGCGGAGAGTCCCACCGACCTCTTGGAGATTCGGGACGAGCTTTATCGCTCGGGCTACGCTTCCCGTATGAAATCCTATACCGTTCACAAGGCGCATAAGCCAACGATTCTGCAGTTCGTGACCCCCGACGGGATGCGGGTCCTTTGCGGAAAGAATAATCTGCAAAACGAATATATCACCCATCGTTTGGCGGAAAAGCAGGACTATTGGTTTCATGCCAAGCAAACGGCAGGCTCACACGTCCTGCTTGTGACCGAGGGACGGGAGCCTACCGATCTGGACTTCACCGTCGCCGCCGAGATCGCCGCCTACTATTCCAAGGCGGAGGGCGACAATATCGCGGTGGATTATACCCTGGCAAAGCACGTCAAGAAGCCCGCGGGCGGAAAACCCGGCTTTGTGATCTATCACACCAACTGGACGGCGTACGTGACGCCGAGCGCCGATCGGATCGCGGCGCTGAGAAAGTAAAAAAACTCGGGGAAGAGGCGGAAAAAGATGAAAAGGGTCAAGTTTTTAACAAATACCCCTTGCACTCTCCCCGATTTTGTGGTATATTATTAAATGGTGTAAAATTTAAATCAAAAAATGAAAGGCGGATATTTGAAATGACTTACAACAAGAAAACCATTGAAGATATCGACGTAGCGGGCAAGCGAGTTCTCGTCCGTTGCGACTTCAACGTTCCTATGAAGGACGGCAAGATCACCTCCGATAAGAGAATCGTAGGTGCGCTGCCCACCATCCAGTACCTCCTCGAACAGGGCGCAAAGGTCATCCTTTGCTCTCACATGGGTAAGCCCCACGCCATCTTTACCGAGGGCTTTGGTCTGACCAAGAAGGAGAAAAAGAAGGTGGAGGCACTCCCCGAAGAGGAGCGCGCAGCTGCTACCGAGAAGTTCCTGACGAAGGCTCTCGACGAAAAGAAGACCCTGACCCTTGCTCCCGTAGCGGCTCGCCTGAACGAGCTTCTCGGCGATAAGGTTACCTTTGCAGAGGACATTATCGGTCCTGACGCAAAGGCAAAGATCGATGCTCTTGAGAACGGCAAGGCAGTTCTGATTGAGAACGTACGCTTTGACGCAAGAGAGACCAAGAATGGCGCAGACTTTGCGAAGGAGCTGGCTGATCTTGCGGAGGTTTACGTGAACGATGCGTTCGGTGCCGCACACCGTGCGCACGCTTCCACCGCAGGCGTTGCCGCTTACCTGCCCGCAGTTTGCGGCTACCTGATCCAGAAGGAGATCTCGGTGATGGGTAAGGCTCTGGCTGAGCCCGCTCGTCCCTTCGTGGCAATTCTGGGCGGCGCAAAGGTATCCGATAAGATCGGTGTTATCAACAACCTGATCGATAAGGTAGATACTCTCATCATTGGCGGCGGTATGGCATATACCTTCTTCCGTGCAAAGGGACACGACATCGGTACGTCTCTCTGCGAGGAGGATAAGCTGGAGCTGGCAAACGAGATGGTCGAGAAGGCACACGCAAAGGGCGTGAACTTCATGATCCCCGTAGACAACGTGATCGGCAGAGCATACGACGAGAACACCGAGAACATGGTCATCTACTCCGATAGCATTCCCGACGGCTGGATGGGTCTGGATATCGGTCCCGTAACCCGTGAGCTGTTTGCAAAGACCATCGCAGGCGCAGGAACCGTTGTATGGAACGGACCGATGGGCGTTTCCGAGTGGAAGAACTTTGCGGCAGGTACCGAGGGCGTTGCCAAGGCAGTTGCCGAGAGCGGCGCGATCTCCATCATCGGCGGCGGTGACTCCGCGGCAGCCGTTGAAAAGCTGGGCTACGCAGACAAGATGACCCACATCTCCACCGGTGGCGGCGCATCCCTCGAGTTCCTTGAGGGTAAGGAGCTTCCCGGTATTGCTTGCCTTCTTGACAAGTAATTAAAACGAATGGTAACACCGCCAAAGAGACCCTTTGGCGGTGTTGATACGAAAAAAGAAAAGAGGTAGAAAAATGAATCCTGCAAAGAGAAGAACCGTGATCGCGGGCAACTGGAAGATGAACTTCACCCCCGACGAGGCAACGGCATTTATCAATGAGATCAAGCCTATGGTAGCGGGCAAGGACAAGTGCGACATCATTTTCTGCGCACCCTACGTAACCATTTCCGCCGCAATGAAGGCAGCAGAGGGCTCGAACATCAAGATCGGCGCGGAGAACGTACACTTCGAGGAGAAGGGCGCTTTCACGGGCGAGGTTTCCGCTAAGATGCTGAAGGCGATCGGCGTGGAGTACGTCATCGTCGGACATAGCGAGAGAAGACAGTATTTCGGCGAGACCGATACCACCGTGAACCTTCGCACCAAGGCTGCGCTGGCTCAAGGCATGAAGGTTATTCTTTGCCTTGGCGAGGTCAAGGAGGAGAGACTGTCCGGTATTACCAACGAGATCGTTTCCATGCAGACCAAGCTGGATCTGGCAGGCGTGGACGCAGA
>JAZORA010000214.1:0-5169 GCA_045656365.1 Eubacteriales bacterium
CACCCGTGACCACGGCTTCCGTAAGCTTGGTGTCATCGAGAGCGCATATCTGCTTGACGATCTGTACGTGGAGATCATTTGCGACGGAAAGCATTTGCCTCCCGAGCTGATCCGGCTGATCTATAAGATCAAGGGAGCGGATCGGATCGCCCTTGTGACCGATAGCCTTGCCTTAGCAGGGACCGATCTGACCCACGGATTTATGCAGAATACCGAGTTTATCATTGAGGACGGAGTCTGTAAGCTGATGGATCGAAGCGCCTTTGCGGGTAGCATCGCTACGGCGGACCGTCTGGTTCGCGTTGCCGTAAAGGAAGCGGGTATTTCCTTGATAGATGCCGTTAAAATGATGACCGAGACACCCGCAAAAATCATGGGACTCGAAGAAAAGGGAAGAATTGCTCCCTCTATGGATGCGGACTTCGTCGTATTTGACGAGAACGTGGAGATCCTTCACGTGTTTGCCCGCGGAAATCTTGTGGTGAAATAATTCTTAAAAAACAAAATAAAGGACCACCCGCTGGCGGGTGGTCCTTTATTTTATACAGATTTAGAAGGAATTTTTTATACTGTTCAGCCGGTAAATCCCGCGACAACGTCATCAAGGCTGCTTTCGATTGCAACGTTGTTGTAGACCTTGGTCGATCTCCACATCTCGGTGTCAAACGAACCGCTTCCGGGCCATCCCGAATAGCTCTTGGTGTAGGCTTCGCCTTCCAAGATTTCACCGATTTGCTCCCATTCGCCCGAAGTGTTTTGTGAGAAGATAACCACAAAAACAGGAACGTAGGTCGATCGGTCGCTAAGGTCGTCCGCCGTAATATATAGCACCATTTTATTATCGGACGAGTTGTTAACGGGCTTATTTTTAATCATAACGGTAACCGGAACCTCTTCATTTCCGACGGTGAAGGTCAATTCACCCTCAAAGAGTGCGGTGAGCAAGGCTTTATCGTCCGAGTCCGCGCCCATCAGGTTTCCAATGTAGTTACCCGAAGTATCATCTTCCATGTTATTCAAAATCGTTTCATAGGTGGCATCCTTGTCAACCGTGATCTGTCTTCCGTTATAGGTATAGGTGATATCCTTTTCCAGTCTATTGTTCAAAATCTCCGCGAACTTTTCGGTTACTCCCTCAGATACCGCTTGGGTAAGATCGTTGGAATTTAACACGAAGTCGATCTCGTAGAGCATTTTTCGCGTTTGATTGGTACTCCAACCTGTATAGGACAAGGTTACCGAGACGGTCATTTTTTCCCCGGGGGCAATTTTGGTTCCCTGAGGAATGGAGACACTTCCTTTTACGCCGCTGTAGGAAAAAGACCCTTCAACCCCTTCCATCGAGGTGTACTTCTGCAACGTATCAAAATATTGATCAAATTCCGTTCCGTTCATGATTTGCGCGTCAAAGGTAACGGAAGAGCTTGAGTTGCTAAAAACAATTTCACTCATCACCTTCGTGGATGGATACCCGATGTTGATCGGCGATGTGTTAACGGTTGCCCCCGACGTTTTTACGTTCGTAATTCCTACGATAAAAACGGCGTTGGGCGGGGAAACTTCGGTTGTGGCGGAGATATATAAGTTTCCGTTGACGGAGGCATATCCCACACACGTAAATATACACATAAAGGAGAGCGAGATACAAAGAACGGCTTTCAACCAGGTTTTCATCGTACATCACTCTCCTTTCTTGTGTGATTGCTTACTCTTTATCTTCAGAATCCTTGTCCTCAGGGGTGATCATGGCGGTGAAAACCTGTTCTGCCTTGCGGCGAACCACACCGATGATCTTTTTGAGGGGATGATCCAGTGTTGCGGGATCAATTCTGTAATTGCCCTTGGCAACCTCTGCCTCACGGACGATCTCCTTGTCGCTATGCACGTCACGGGTAGGAACGAGAACCACGTCTCCTTCTTCCACCGTATTTCCGTCGGGATCGTAACGGTAGGTTCTGTGGGATCTTTCTTCCCAGAAAATATCGATCGCCTCTACCGTGTTTTCGTCGATGGTTTCTTCATCGGCACAGGGAATCGAAGCAAGAATCTCCTCAACCTCAACCTCGGGATCTGCTTCCTCAACGGTTGCTACTACCTCGGGGATTTCGGGCTCTTCTGCCACCACTTCGACCTCTGCCTCCTCGAGGATCGTTTCGATCTCGGCTTCGGGCTCAGGTTGAGGGGCGGGAGCAGGAGGAGTAACGACGACCTTCACCACAGGACGAACCACGTTCGTAATGTTGGGCTTCACGATGGTCGTGGGCGTCGGCTCTGGAGTCGGCTCGGCTTCGGGCTCGGTATAGCCTTCGACCTTGATTTCATACAAATACAAAAGCTTGCTGTCTGTAGGAATCATAAACTTCGCGCAGGTCTTATCCTCGTTTTCATACATCAGAATGGGCGCTTGGATCGTGTCACGGATCTCAAGCATCTCGTCAAAGGCATTGACCAGAATGATCTGGTAGCCTTGCGTCTGGAAGAGATTGTTGATCTTCTGAATGTAGGACTTATACTGGGACAAAATTTTCTTGACACGCGCGGTGTAGGTAACGTCGGGCGTTCTCGTCAGATAAATGAACGCGACGAGAAGCAGGATCATCAGAACGTCCACCACACCAAGCACGATGGCAGTGGTCTTAAAGACCTCGCTGCCCGCGCCGCGGGTGCAGGCGATCATCTTAGCCTCTTCATCGGGAACGGCAGACGTCATGTTGATATTGACCGTTTTGGTCGTCAGAGGGATACGAAGTTCGGAAGTGTAAGTGTCCACGGCGCTTCCCGAAAAAGCATCACAATCGCTCAGAACGTCTACCTCTAAGGTTACGATGATGTTGCTCGTCGTCCCCGTCAGAGAATATGTTTCAAGGAATCGGTTGGCGAGATCGTTGTATTCGTCGTAGTTGATCACGACGATCTCGTTGATCCGCAAACGATTCGAGCTGCTTTGGGATTTGTTTTGAACGTTGACAAGCTCTTTCTCCGGGTTGAAGATCGCAACCTTGGAGGAGTTGTCGATGATCTCAAGCTTGGACTTGATTGTGTAAGAATAACGGTAATTGACGTCATCCGTGTCCATATCGATCTCATAGGAATAGTCCGCGATAATCCGATCAATCAGGGAAGCAACGTAGGACTGATCCTTGCCAAGATAAGAGCTTTCATAGAATTCATTTTCCTTGAGGAAAACGTTATAATCAATGCTTCCGCTTTCACGGTAGCCGATATAATATTTCTTTTGGAGCTGTGTGGAAACGAGCGCGGAGATCAGAACGGCAAGCGTCAGCACGATTACGATCACACTCTGCGCAAAGATCCATTTTTCACGGTTCTTTCGGTAGGCGGCGCGTCTTTTCTTTTCTTTTTCCGACATTTCAGTAAACCTCCTTTCTTCTAAATTTACTCAACTGCTTGGGAGCAGCTCTCGTAGCCACAGGGAAGGGAATCCGACGTAGGCGATCTTCACGTCGGTCAGTCCGACGATATCGGCATCCGTTCGGTATCCAAGGTCGTTTTCCAGATTGGCGTCTCCCTTGGTGTAGTAGCGGGTCTCGTCGCCAATTTTTTCGATCCTGACGACTCTGTGGACGATTTTGGTTTCATACTGTTCAAAGATGATGACCTGTCCCTCCTTGATGGATTGACCGTCATATCTTTCGTAAATAATGGCGTCTCCTTTGTTGATCTCGCCCGTCATGCTTTCGGTAGCAATGACCAGCACACCATATTTGAATTGGCAGGAGATCAGCATTGCCATCAAAGAGAAAACGGCAATGGAGAGCGCCAGACCGACCGCGGTAAGCTTTTCGCCTGCGCGGATCGCGTTTTTCTTTTTCTTCGCGTACAACGCCATGACCAATGCGAGCATCATGATGGGAAGCATCAGCTTCGCGCTCGAGGACAGGACGTCGGGAATTGCCGCAATCTTCGGCATAAAGTAGGTGGGGAGTGCCATGATCAGGCGAAGCGCGATGTTCGGCAGTGCCCCGTATTTTTTAGAAACGTGATGATAATAAACGTTTGCGCTGATCGAGGGGAACAGGGTCATTCCCACAAGATCCATGAAACGGTTGAAGCTTGTGATATCGGTAAGCGTGGAAAACGCCAGTACATCTGCGATGATACAGAAGAGAAAGGTGATGACGCTTACGTATTTGCTTTTTTGTGCCAACAAAACCGATCGGATGATTTCAAGCGATAGGGAAATGACGGTCAAGGGAAGAATTCGTGTCAGGAGCACGTCGAGATTGATGAAATAGGGATTTTCATAATACCCGAACCATGCGCCCGTCATTTGCAGGAGAATGGTGTAAATCACACCGATCACCACCGAGATCAATAATACCTCTTTCTTTTGGATCGAGAGGGTCGATCTCTTTTTAATGAGGAGCCAAACCGCTATGGCACAAGGGGCAAGCAAGCAAGCAGCCAAGATTCTGCTGCTTTCGATCTTCACAAAAAGGGAAAGAAGGAGGAGCGCAAGAATTGCGGTAGAAGATACGTAAAGAATTCTTTTGTCCCGATTCATTTTGCTCCTCCTTTTTATCATTTGTTATTGTTTGTTACTGATACTTATTAGAATTTTTTGTTCGTTGAATCAAAAATCAGGTTCCTGTGTTGGGGTTGGTGGGGGTACCGTTGATCGTCATTCTGAAGAATTCCTGATAGGTTTTATCGGTACAGGACTGCTTCATTCTGATCTGAACGGTAACGTCGATCGACTGATCCTTAAGAATTTCTTTTGCCGTCGTCCAATCCACAACGGTAACCTCAATGTTCTCGCTTTGATCCAAAGTTACGTTGGCAGCATCCGTGCCGTACTTGATGGTAGGAGGAGATACGTACATAGTACAGTCGTTTTCATTTTTAATGGTAACGACAGCCGTTACGTAATCGTTTTCGGTTGCCATGCCGGATACGTTCAGCATGATGCTCTTGGAGGGGAATTTGTCCTCACAGGTTACCGCGGGAGCGTTTCCCGTAACCTCTGCATGGGACGTACCCTGTGTAACGGCAGAGAAATGAACGTTGAAGGGCTGTTTCACGGTCTGAACCTTACCGTCGATAATCAGTGCTCCGTCTACTGCCGCGTAAGCAATACCGAGCGCCATTGCTGCAACCAGCAAAAGGGAAATAATTAGTGTTCTTCTTTTTTTCATTTTGGTTTTCTCC
>JAZORA010000215.1:0-3453 GCA_045656365.1 Eubacteriales bacterium
GTGAACAAGCCCTTCGGAAAAATATTCCGAAAAATCATAATTTTTTTAAAAAATCGCTTGACAAAGCTTGACAAGCGTGCTATAATTATAAACTGCATTATAATTGCTTATTTGTGCCCTTTTGGAGGTTTTTGGCGTAAAAATCGGGATTGATTTCGCGGTTTATTTCGATTTTTATTTATAATAACCCCCGGGAGCAAAAGGCAAAAAATCCAATCGGAATCCAAGCGCGGTGCGGTTTTGCGCGGATTATTATTTTGAATGGAGTGGTGAAAATGGTCAATGTAAAAGAACAAAAGCTTGGTCAGAACACGAGAATGAGCTTTGCGAAATCCAATTTCGCATACGAGCTTCCCAATCTCGTCGAAGTGCAAACGAAATCCTTCAAGTGGTTTTTGGAAGAGGGATTGATGGAGGTGCTTCGGGACGTATCTCCTATCACGGATCACTCGGATAATTTGGTGATTGAGTTCGTTTCGTACTCGATCGATCAAAAGCCCAAATATACGGTAGAGGAATGTAAGGAGCGCGACGCGAACTATGCGGCTCCTCTTAAGGTCAACGTTCGCCTGACGAACAAGAGCACGGGCGAGGTCAAGCAGACCGATATCTTCATGGGTGATTTCCCCATTATGACCGAAACGGGTACCTTCGTGATCAACGGTGCGGAGCGTGTTATCGTATCGCAGATCATTCGTTCTCCCGGTATGTACTATGCCGATGCCATCGACAAGACCGGTAAGGAGACCTATAACGCTACTATTATTCCTTACAGAGGAGCATGGCTGGAGTACGAGGTAGATGCCAACGGCGTGATGTACGTTCGAATCGACAAGACCCGTAAGCTCCCCTTGACTATGTTCGTTCGCGCACTCGGCGTAGAGTCTCGCGAGGACATTTATGCGCTCTTTGGCGATGAGGCGCTCCTGACCTCTACCTTGGATAAGGATGAGAGTGAAATGCTGGCGCTTCACAACAACTCCACCCCCGGTGTGGAGGCGCTCAAGGAAATCTATAAAAAGCTTCGTCCCGGCGAGCCCGCTCTCGTCGAGCCCGCACAGGCGTTGCTCCGCAACTATTTCTTTGATGCAAAGCGTTACGATATCGCGAACGTCGGACGTTATAAATATGATAAGAAGCTGGCGATCCACGCGAGAATCAGAGGTCACGTTCTGGCAGAGGATGCCGTTAGCCCCCTGACGGGTGAGGTTCTCTTTACGAAGGGAACACTCTTGACAGGCGACATGGCTATGGCAATCGAGAATGCCGGTATTAACGCGCTTCAGATTGAGCTGGACAACGGACAGATCATCAAGGTGTTCTCCAACAACACCATTCGTCCTGAGCTCCTTCTGGGCTATGACCTGAAGGATTGCGGTGCCGGCGATAAGGTAAGAATTCCCGTATTGCTGGAGATCATGGAGCAGTGTGGCGAGGATGCCGACGCGATCCGTGCTATGGCAAAGGAAAGAATGGCAGAGCTGTGTCCTAAGTATATTACGAAGGATGATATTTTTGCTTCCATTAACTATCTGTTGAATCTGGTTCACGGCGTTGGCTTTGTGGACGATATCGACCACCTTGGCAACCGTCGTATCCGTTCGGTGGGCGAGCAGCTGCAGAATCAGCTCCGCATTGGCTTTACCAGAATGGATAAGATCATCAAGGAGCGCATGACCATTCAGGACAACGAAAAGCTGACCCCCGGCGCGCTCATTAATATCAAGCCTGTAACCACGGTGATCCGTGAGTTCTTCGGCTCGTCTCAGCTGTCTCAGTTCATGGACCAGAATAACCCTCTGGCAGAGCTGACCCACAAGAGACGTTTGTCGGCACTCGGTCCCGGTGGTCTGTCTCGTGAGAGAGCATCCTTTGACGTCCGTGACGTTCACTACACCCACTACGGTCGTATGTGTCCCATCGAGACGCCTGAAGGACCGAACATCGGACTGATCTCTTACCTGACGACCTATGCGAAGATCAACGACTACGGCTTTATTGAGGCACCCTTCCGCAAGATCGTGGACGGTGTTGTAACCGATCAGGTCGAGTACATGACTGCCGATGTAGAGGATAACTACGTGATCGTTCCCGCCAACGAGCCGCTGGATGAGAACGGACGCTTTATTCACGATCGTGTCACCGCTCGTGATAAGGGTGAGTTCGTAGAGAAGGCTGCTACCGAGGTAGATTATATGGATATTTCTCCGAAGATGGTGGTTTCTGTTGCAACCGCAATGATCCCCTTCCTGGAGAACGACGACAACTCCCGTGCACTGATGGGATCGAACATGCAGAAGCAGGCAGTGCCGCTGATGGTGACCGACAGCCCCATCGTAGGAACGGGTATGGAATACAAGGCAGCCGTGGATTCGGGTGTTGTAATCGTGGCGAAGAACGACGGTGTGGTTGAGCGTGTAGACGCAACCAAGATCGTGATCGCCTGCGAGGACGGACACAAGGATACCTATGAGCTGATCAAGTTCAAGAAGACCAACCAGGGTACCTGTTTCAACCAGAGACCTGTGGTCAAGTTTGGCGAAACCGTGACGAAGGGTCAGGTGATTGCCGACGGTCCCGCAACCAGCAAGGGAGAGATCTCTCTGGGTAAGAACGCCCTCATCGGCTTCATGACCTGGGAGGGATACAACTACGAGGACGCAGTTCTTCTGAACGAGCGTCTCGTCAGAGACGACGTATACACGTCTCTGCATATTGAGGAATACACCCATGAGGCAAGAGATACCAAGCTTGGACCGGAGGAGATCACAAGAGAGATCCCCAACGTGGGCGAGGATGCTCTGAAGGATCTGAATACCGAGGGTATCGTTAAGAAGGGTACCGAGGTCAGAGCGGGTGATATTCTGGTCGGTAAGATCACTCCAAAGGGAGAGACCGAGCTGACGGCGGAGGAAAGACTGCTTCGCGCCATCTTCGGCGAGAAGGCAAGAGAGGTCAGAGATACGTCTCTGCGTCTGCCTCACGGTGAATCGGGTATCGTTGTAGACGTGAAGGTATTCTCTCACGAGCACAACGACGATATTCCCGCAGGTGTCAATAAGGTCGTTCGCGTTTATATCGCACAGAAGAGAAAGATCTCCGTGGGAGATAAGATGGCAGGTCGTCACGGAAACAAGGGTGTCGTTTCCCGCATCATGCCTCCCGAGGATATGCCCTTCCTGGCAGACGGTACGCCTCTTGATATCGTGCTGAACCCCCTGGGCGTTCCTTCCCGTATGAACATCGGACAGGTGCTTGAGGTTCACTTGGGAATTGCCGCAAGAAAGCTCGGCTGGAAGATCATGACCCCTGTATTTGACGGCGCAAACGAGAAGGAGATCATCGAGTGTCTGCGTATGGCGGGCAACTGTCGTAAGATCCTGCCCGGCGAGAATGTGGACGGTAAGGAGCTCTTCCTCCAGACCGAGGACGAGACGGGCAAGACCGATCTGG
>JAZORA010000216.1:0-2609 GCA_045656365.1 Eubacteriales bacterium
TGAAGCTTTCCTGGCGAAAGTTGCTGCCCTGACTGAAGATGCTGATGAAGCACCTGTGAAAGCACAGCAGGAAAAAACTAAAGAAATCATGCAGAAACTGCCTTTAGCCGGTCTTAAAACCGATGCTTTCGGCGGCGGCAAAACCGATCAGTACTTTAACGCTCCCGAATGGAAGAGTTTGTCTGAATCTTGTCTGGGCTGCGGTACTTGTACCTTCGTTTGCCCCACCTGTCAGTGCTACGACATTAAGGACTTCAACACGGGCAACGGCGTGATCCGCTACCGTTGTTGGGACTCCTGCATGTATTCCGAGTTTACCAGAATGGCGCACGGAAACAACAGACTGACCCAGAAGGAGAGATTCCGTCAGAGATTTATGCATAAGCTGGTGTATTATCCCGAAAACAACGACGGTCTTTTCAGCTGTGTTGGTTGCGGAAGATGCCTTGCTAAGTGCCCGATTTCCATGAATATTGTCAAAGTTATGAAGAAGATTGGAGGAACGAAAGGTGAATAACGTAAATGAAACTTTGATTCCGACCATCGGCGTTATCACCGACGTTCGCATCGATACACCCGATATCAAAACCTTCCGTGTGGTAACTCCCGACGGAAAGAAGGCGTTTGATCATCGTCCCGGACAGTGCGCAATGCTCTCGATCCCCGGTGTGGGCGAGGCAATGTTCTCGATCACCTCGTCGCCGACAAATACCGAGTATATGGAGTTTTCCATTAAAAAGTGCGGTTGCGTGACCGAGTGGCTCCATCAGGCAGAGGTTGGTCAGCAGATCACCATCAGAGGTCCTTATGGAAATCCGTTCCCCGTAGACGATGTATTTGCAGGTAAAAATCTTCTGTTTATTGCGGGTGGTGTAGGACTTGCTCCCCTTCGCTCGGTTATCAACTACTGCCGTCACTACCGTGACCGTTATGGAGACATCGATATCGTTTACGGTTCCCGTAGCAAAGCAGATCTGCTGGATTATAAGGAGATCATTGAGGAGTGGTCGAATGACGCGGGTGTCAACGTGCACCTGACCATTGACAACGCTCAGCCCGATTGGGACGGTCACGTGGGCTTTGTTCCCAACTACGTGAAGGAGCTTGGCTTTGATACCAACAAAACCGCGGTGCTTTGCGGTCCTCCCATTATGATCAAGTTTACGCTGGAGGGACTGGTTGCCCTTGGCTTTGACAAAACGCAGGTATATACCACGCTGGAGCTGAGAATGAAGTGCGGTGTTGGTAAGTGCGGAAGATGTAACGTGGGCGCGAAATACGTCTGCAAGGACGGTCCCGTATTCAGATGTGACGAGCTTGAAGAGCTTCCGAGCGAATATTAAAGGAGAAAACAGATGGAAAAGACAGTAAATATTTTTCTTTTCGGTAAAAAATACGAAGTACCGGAAAATCTGACCATTATGACCGCGATGGAATATGCCGGCTATCAGCTGGTTCGCGGATGTGGCTGCAGAAACGGTTTTTGCGGTGCTTGTGCTACCATTTACCGAATCAAGGGCGACAAGGAATTGCACGCCTGCCTCGCTTGTCAGACCAAGGTCGAGGACAACATGTACATCGCTACGTTGCCCTTCTTCCCGCTGGTGAAGGAGGTCTACGATATTGAAAAGATCCCCGTAAACGAAACGGTGATGATGCAGCTTTATCCCGAGATTTATGCTTGTATCGGCTGCAACGCTTGTACCAAGGCTTGTACGCAGGAATTGAACGTGATGCAGTATATTGCGTACGCACAGCGCGGCGACTTTGAGAAGTGCGCGGAGGAATCCTTTGACTGCGTGATGTGTGGCGTTTGCTCCTCCAGATGCCCTGCGGGAATTTCTCATCCCCAGGTTGCGATGCTGGCAAGAAGAATCAATGGCAAATATCTGGCTCCCGGATGCGGTCACCTTGTGGATCGCGTCAAGGAGAGCAAGAACGGTGATTTCAACGATCTGATCGAGGCGCTTATGCAGAAGCCCATCGCAGAGATGAAAGAGCTGTACAACAACCGCGACATCGAAAAGTAAGGAGGACGCAATTATGTATTCTGAACAGTTCAGGGAATCTCTCGCGCTCGTTGAAGCGGCAAGAGAAAAGAACATTGCGCTCGAGCCCGCTCGTATGACGGCTGAGCAAAAGGAAACCGTACTTGCTTCCTTCCATCCCGACTATAAGGTTGACGAGTTCGCGGTTTTGACCATCGGTCCTAACAAGGGCGATAAGGTTCCGAAGGAGCTTGCTGAAATTCTGCAGGCACACAGCCGCATTACGGCAGATAGCGTATGCCTGGAGCATCCTGATTATGAAACCGACGTTCTGGTAATCGGTGGCGGTGGCGCAGGTGCGTCCGCGGCAATCGAGGCGCATGAGGCAGGTGCTGACGTAATGGTTGTCACCAAGCTTCGCATGGGTGACGCCAATACCATGATGGCAGAGGGCGGTATTCAGGCGGCAGATAAGCCCAATGACTCCCCCGCGATTCATTTTGTCGATGCGTTTGGCGGCGGACACTTCGCGGCGAAGAGAGAACTGCTCTCGAAGCTCGTATGTGATGCGCCCGAGGCAATTCAGTGGCTGAGCGATCTTGGCGTTGAATTTGATAAGGA
>JAZORA010000217.1:0-2979 GCA_045656365.1 Eubacteriales bacterium
TGGTATCTGATCTACTGCGAAATGTACGCAGGCGGCAAATATGACAACAACAGCGGAGATTCCGCTTACGAATATTCTCTGGGTCTCAACGGCCTTGGCGCGTGCGCCACACAGTACAGCTCGGAATTCATGACCGTTACCTCTTATGACGGCAAGTACGAGCGAAAGATCAGCTTCAAGAAGGGTGAGCCCGTCACCGAGCTTGCCGAGCGCGAGCTGGAAAGACGCGAAAAGCGCACCGGCACGGTCATCCATTGGAAGCCCGACTTAGAGGTGTTCACCGACATCAATATCCCCCACTCCTTTTACGTCGATACCCTGCACCGTCAGGCGGTGGTCAACCCCGGCATCTGCTTTGTGCTGCTGATCGAGCAGGAGGACAAGACCTTCTCCGAGCAGAGATTCGTGTACGAGACCGGCATTTCGGGCTACGTTTCCGAGATGGTTGGCGAAGCGGCCATCACCCAGCCCGTGCTGTGGCACATGGAAACCCAGGGTAAGGACAGACCGGACAAGCCCACCTATAAGGTCAAGGCAGATTTCTCGTTCTGCGTGTGCAATACGGTCAACGCGCTGGAATATTACCACAACTCCAGCTTTCTCGAGCACGGTGGTTCGCCCGATAAGGCGGTCAAATCCGCATTTGTGTTCGCGCTGGACAAGTACCTGAAAAACAACAATAAGTACAACAAGAACGAGAGTAAGATCCAGTTTTCCGACATTGCGGACTGCCTGGTTTTGGTCATCAATTCGTTCTCTACCAGCACATCATACGAAAACCAGACCAAAAAGTCGATCACAAACGAGTTTATCTACTCGGCTATGAACGATTTTTTGCGCGAAAATCTGGAGATCTACTTCACCGAGAACCCTCTGGAGGCCGAAAGATTTGCCGCGCAGGTGCTCGTCAATAAGCGCAGCCGCGAATCCGCCGACGCCACCAGACTCAACATCAAGAAAAAGCTGACCGGCACCATCGACATTGCCAACCGCGTGGAAAAATTCGTCAACTGCCGCACCAAGGACGTGAACATCCGCGAGCTCTACATCGTGGAGGGCGACTCGGCTCTGACGTCGTGTAAGCTGGCAAGATGTGCCGAATATCAGGCTATCATTCCCGTGCGCGGCAAAACGCTCAACTGTCTGAAGGCCGATTATGAAAGAATTTTCAAGAGCGAGATCATCACCGACCTTCTCAAGGTCATAGGTTGCGGCGTGGAGATCACGGGTAAAAAGGTCAAGGGAGACCTGACCGCATTTGACCTCTCCGCCCTGAAATGGTCCAAGATCATCATCTGTACCGACGCGGACGAGGACGGATTCCAGATCCGCACCCTGCTTCTGACGCTGTTCTACCGCCTGCTCCCCACGCTTTTGCAGGAGGAAAAGGTGTTCATTGCGGAATCTCCGCTGTTTGAGATTCAGACCAAGGACAAGACTTATTTTGCATACGACGAATTCGAAAAGGCCGAGATCCTGAAGAAGATCGGCAATAAGAAATACACCCTGCAGCGCTCCAAGGGCTTGGGCGAGAACGATCCCGATATGATGTGGCATACCACCATGAACCCCGCCACGCGCCGTCTGATCGCCATCACTCCCACCGACGCCGAGTCGACCAACGTTATGTTTGACACCCTGCTTGGCGACAATCTCGCCGCCAGAAAGGTGTTTATCGCAGAAAAAGGCAGCCAATATATCAAGGACGCGGATATTTGACACTATCCACAAGCGGTATAGCATGATTTCGTAAAATATTCACAATATTTTTTGCATTTCTCATGATTTTCCTCTTGATTTTTTTGGCATATTGTGATATGATATTGCAGAAATCATAAGAGGAAGGAGTATATACCATGCTCAAGAAGATCGGCAGAGTCACCTACGACACCGAAACCGCGCTTCTGCTTGTCAAGAAGACCTATGGCTTTTACGGTGATCCCGCAGGCTATGAGGAAATTCTGTTCAAGACCCCCGGCGGCCACTACTTTGTGTATACCAACGGCGGCGAGCAGTCTCCCTACCCCACCGAGGGCATTAAGAGACTCAAGGCAGAGGATGCAGAAAAGTTCATCGCAGAGAATGCGTAATCAACTGTTCTTGTTTTGACATATACCGAGGGCGGGCTTGCCCGCCCCGGCATTTGTCACAAAATAAAAAAAGTTGAATTTTTTTGAAAATTCCACTTGACAACGCGTTTTTTTTGTGATATGATATACGGGTCGTCAAGATAATATGGAGAGATGGCCGAGTGGTCGAAGGCGCACGACTGGAAATCGTGTTACCCTCAACCGGGTACCAGGGTTCAAATCCCTGTCTCTCCGCCAGAAAAAGACACAGGATTGGATACAATTCTGAGTCTTTTTCAACTAAATCCGCCGTCGCGGAATAAATCCACTAACGTGGATGAAATC
Source organism: Eubacteriales bacterium (assembly GCA_045656365.1). Taxonomy (GTDB): domain Bacteria; phylum Bacillota; class Clostridia; order Oscillospirales; family CAG-272; genus HGM12713. Next base: position 2,415 of record JAZORA010000217.1, read on the forward strand.
GCTACGCGATGAAATCTGCCTAACGGCAGGTTAAAGAAGGCGGATTTAATTTCATCTGAAGCCGCAGGCGAAGATTTCATCCAAACTTGTTTGGATTTCATCACCGAAGGTGATTTCATTCTTGCCTTTTATCTAAAATTATGCTATACTTATGTCCAAGAGGTGATTGTTATGGCAGAAAACAAGCTTGCAGATTTATCAATGGATTTCGCGGTCAAAATATTAAAGATGACCGATGGTATAAAAGGACATTATTCTCTTGTTAATCAGTTAGAACGTAGTGCCACGTCTATCGGTGCAAATATAAGAGAAGCAAAGTATGCTCACAGTAAAGCAGATTTTATCTCAAAATTGCAGATAGCATTAAAGGAATGCTATGAAACGGAGTATTGGCTTGAGCTTGTGCAAAAGTCTGAAATTTTCACTGATGATATTTTGAAATCGCTTCTGCACGATTGCGGTGCTATCAGAAGAATGTTGATTTCTTCTATTAACGCTACTAAAGCAAACACCACGAATTGATTGTTATGATTGACAAGATTGTAAAAGTTGTAGTGGATAGACC
>JAZORA010000218.1:0-11157 GCA_045656365.1 Eubacteriales bacterium
GTTGTTACTGATCACGAAATAGTGGCGACCTGTACCGAAACAGGACTGACTGAGGGTTCACACTGTTCCGTATGCGGTACGGTGCTTGCGAAGCAGGAGATTCTTTCCAAGGCGGAGCATGCTTATGTCCAGGTCGTGACTGAGCCATCCTGCAATAGAGACGGATATGTTACGTTCGTATGTTATTGCAATGAAAGCTATCACGAGAGGAAGGAGTTTGCTACCGAGAAGCACGATTTCAAGAAAAACGCTGACAAGGGATACCGTTGCGCATTGTGTGGACTTGAGGTCTGCGAATACGGATATGTGGACGGAGATAGCTTGGGGTGGAACAATGACGTACGATACTATATAACAGGTACCGCGGACTCTGCGGAGCAGGAAAGAATGATCGTTATATTCGGGAACGGAGACATGCCGGCGCCGAAGCATGCGATGAATCATCCGTTCAGAGAAAGTGTGTATATCGACGAGATAAAAACCGTGATAATCTGTGACGGAGTTACCTCTATTGCCGAAGGCGCATTTGAGGGGGCGACAGCGGAAGATGAAATCTTTGGAAATCCCTTTCGTTCGGTAACAAGTTTTATCGTAAAAGGAGATTCACTCACGATTGATCCCCACAGCAAACGGATGAGCGGTATTCAATGCGAGATCACGTATCAGCGTACTTAACAAAGCTTTATATCTTCTTTTCAGGTGCTTCCTGATTTACAAAGAAAGGCGATCGATCCATGAAAAAACTATTACTGACTCTTACTGTGTTGATTTTATCATTGTCTATGCTTCTTTCCTCCTGCGAGGATGGCGAAACAAACAAAGAAAAAAACAGACAAGAAAGCACGTCTGCCTCGACGGAGACCGTAACCGAGACTACAACCAATAACTCCGGAGGATCTTCGAAAAAGCCCGTGGAAAATTCCTCGGGCGGTACCCATGTTCACGCATATGGCGAATGGGTAACCGTTACGGAGGCTACCTGCCAGCAGGAAGGAAGCAAGACGCGTGTTTGTTCGTGCGGAAGCAAGGAAACCGAGTCTCTTGAAATGATTCCGTGTAATTACGTGGGAAATGCTTGTACCATGTGTAAGGGAAAGGAACAGACCGCATTCGTTCCCGATTACGCGCAGGGCGAAGCAAACGTCGTGGGAAGTGACGATGCTACCTTTAATTACACTGCGCAAGCAGGGTATATCTATTATTCGGACGGAAACAAAATACAAAAACTGAAGAAAAACGGAACTACCGTTCAGTCTGTATACACGGTATCATCCGGAGATGTTTTTAATGTGAACGTCGTTGGCGATTGGGTATATTTTTATTGTGCGGGAAGCACGGTGGCAAAATCCTATATTGCCAAGGTAAGAACCGACGGAAGCGGCTTTGAAAAGCTTGTAAGCTCGATAGGCGTTGGGGAAATGCTTGTGGTGAAGGATACCATCTATTACACGACGATTACGGAGGATTGGACCTATACGGACTACGATAAGGATATATTTCCGTTATACAGCGTCTCGGTAAACGGTGGATCTCCCAAGCAGATCCATGACGGTGCGGTTGAGAACCTTACCGCCGACGCCACCTACCTATATTTCACCCATGTAACTGAGAACGATGACAGCACCATATGCAGAATTAAGCATTCAAATACGAATAAGAGCGTGTTGCTTCAAAACAGAGAGACCTTGGGGCTTTCACTTGAAAATTCCAAGCTGTATTTCTTCGTTGTGGACCAATATGATGATTACAATCATACGCTTGCCTCGATATCGACAAACGGCGGAAGCTACACCACATACGGGGAAATGGTTTACGTGCATCTCTCCTTCCACGTGATAGGAAATAAAGCGTATTTTATTGGAAGTTCCCCCCTTAGCGAAGAGAATCCCGAGCCTGGGCTCGGAGTGACTGAATATAACATGAGTTCCGGAATTTTCACAATGGTTCGAGAGGATGAGGAGCTTAGCGGCTTTGTGGGCGTTTTTGACTCCTTGATCTTCGAGGGTTACAATTATGATGCCGAAAAGCTTGAATACATTGAGATCTATAACCCAAGCACAGGCGTGTTCAAGAAGATCAGGATATCCTGAATATAGATTTCACCGGCTTTAATTTAACGTTTTCATATTATAATTATAAAAGAAAAAGCAGATCACCTATCGGTGATCTGCTTTTTCGGTGTTACCGAGCATTTTGTAGATCGAATGGGAAATCATGATCCCTCATATTCAGTTTCAAATGCCTTCCATGGGAGATTGATTCTCCGGTTTTCGAACAAAAGCTCCTTGATGTGCATTAAGAGGGGGAAATCCTTTACGTCAAGCCGTCCCAGCTCTGCCAGCTGCTCCACCGCTTTGGCGGTTCGCTCGCTGATGACCACGCCCTCCAGGGTAATGCCCGTCAGCTTTGCCATGGCTTCGTCATAGGTATATCCCTGACCCAACAAAGCGCCAAGCTTTCTGTTTCTTCCGCCGAAAACGGTTACGTAAAGGTCGCCGAGTCCCAAGAATATATTGCGGCTGGCGGTACCGTCGAAGGCATCCAACAAAAGATACATTTCCTTCGATGCCTGTGCAAAAATACCTGCCTGAGAGTTATAGTGCTCAAACGCCTTGCCCTCTCTTTTGTAGGACATACCGATTGCCAGCGCCACGCCCAGCGCATACGCGTTTTTCAGCGCGACCGTACATTCCACTCCGTGAACGTCGGTGGAAAGACTGATGTGATAATAATCCGTTTCAAAGAGCGAACGAAGCCAGCGAAGTGTTTCCATATCGGGGCCGCAGAAGGTTACCTCCGTGGGGTCTTTATCGACGAGCTCGTACGAGGTACAAGGGCCGCCTACTGCATAAATCTTCAGATCCTTGTCAGTAAAACGAAGCATATATTCGGGATAAGAAATCAGATGACCCTTGTTCTCTCCATCATCAATCATGCCCTTGGAAATGGAAAGCAGAGGGATGTCCGCAGGAAGCTTAGGAATGACGTTGTTGCAAAACCATTCCATACCGAATGAGGATACACCGCAGATCAACAGATCCGAACCCTTTATGCACGCTTCCATTTCTTCAAAATAGTGGAACGTAACGTTGTCGGGGGTTAAAATCGGGGCATCGACGCCGCTGGTGTCGTTGTTTTTTCTGTACTTTGACAAATTCAGATGCTCTCCGGTTTTTTGTCCGTGCTCGATGATTTCATCGTCGAGCGGAGATCCAACCAAGCGTATTGTGTGTCCGTTGTGTGCGGCAGGGTAGGTGATCGCCGTTCCCATCATACCGGCACAAATTACCGTAATTGTTGCCATGCTCTTCATTCCTTTAATAAAAAATTTTATGCTATATTTCAGTATAAATAATGATGCAACCTTTGTCAAGTGTATTGTGAAATATTTTCATAAAGTTTAGAAAAGTCCTTGTAAACATGAAATAAAATTGTTTCAATCTTCTGCCAAATCTCGACAGCTTTGGCGGAGGTGATATAATGTATGCGTAAAAAACTGAGTATAGGAGCCCTTATCAATATTATGTTACGTATACCTGATTTTGAAACAAAAAACGGAAGTGCGTACCGTGAGAAGCTTGCTTCGGCAGGATTTTCGCTGTATGTCGACCATTCCATCTTAGATAGCGATTACGCCACCTACACGGGGGATTCGACGATGATTCACGCGTATTATGCGTCGGAGAGAAGCGAAACGAGAATTCTTTTCGCTTCGATCGAAAAATTTGTGAAATATCCTCTCTCCCGTAACGGACGGCACGAACGTAGCCATACCTTCTGTGACCTTGGTTCCCAATGACGGCGAAGGCTATATCTATACCATGCCCGACGGAAACGACTATTCCTTGGCGGGCGTTGCCGTTTGTGATCGGGTCAATGGGGAATACCGATGGATCGGTCACGTGCGCCCCATCGATGATCTTGGCGTGGTTCGGGACTGCACGCTTTATAAGGACCGTGACGGAAGCGCGTATTTTATCTACGATCGGGACGTTAGCGCCCATGATGAGAAGCTGAATCGATGTCTCTATATTGTGAAGCTCGACGATAATTATCTTTCGCCGACGAACGAATATCGCAGAATTGACGCTGCGTTTCGACGGGAATCGCCCGCCGTCGTCTATCACGACGGGTATTATTTTATGATCACGTCCGGACTGACAGGATGGGATTATAATCGGGCGAAATATTTCCGAGCCCGCAGCCTGATGGGAGAATGGGAGGATATGGGGGATCCATGCGTGGACGATCTTGAGCAAAAAACATTCCGAACGCAGACCACGGCGATCTTTCCGGTAGAAGGCAAAAAGGATTTTTATATTCACATGGCGGAGCGTCACAACAGCAAAAATTTTTTGCATTGCTCGTACGTTTGGCTGCCGATTGAATTCGGAACGGATCATACGATCTCCATCACCTACCAAAAGGAATGGAAGCTTTGAATGGATTCAGTAAAAAAGCAGGTCTTATGACCTGCTTTTTTAGAATAGAAAAGGGGAGCGGTGAGGCTCCCTTTTTTGTATTTACGGATGTCGATGGGGATCGTTGGATTCCCCCAATAAATAATCTACGCTTGTGTCATAAAAACGGGCGAGTCGGATTAGAATTTGTGTAGGGATATCGTTTTCCCCCGTTTCGTATTTGGAATATCCCGTTTGAGACATTCCTAACATCTTTGCAATCTGGGATTGGGTCATGTCTCGATCTTGTCGCAAATCGCGAATTCGCTTGTACATAGCCAGCCCCCCCTCTTTGATTCATGAAATACTTATTATATTATATCCTATTTTTTTAGAAACGAATTCTCCATAACCTAAAACAGAATATCAAATCAGGATGTTCTTGCCAGTATATCCAAAAAGATGGAAAATGATCTTTAAAAAAACCTAATTCTTACAAAAATTCAAAGGATAAACAAACAATATTACTTGAAAAATAATGCCAATTTCAGGAAAAAACAAATAATATATCATCATTTCATGTTTTTAACGGGGATTTTCTCGTATATTATTAACAAAATTTGCTTTTTGCAAAAATAATCTGTTTCAGGTTGTTGACATTTAACCTGAAATAGAGTATAATGGTGTTCACAATATCCAAAGATATCCAAAAAGTGGAAATGCAATCCATGAATTTTTAATTCTGCTTTATGAAAAAAAGTATTTTTTGTGTTTAGAGCGTCTTTTTCGTGGCTATCATTTCCATAAAGGGAAAGGCATGGCATGATGTTTGCTTTTTTGACCATCTGTTTCCGTGTGATGAGAAAAAAGCGAAAAAATCATTGAGAAAAATACATTGATTGGATTCGACAAGAGTCGATCGCATAGGTAGAAACCCAAGGAAAATCAAGGTCTTTCAGGGGAAAGACAATTTTTTGAGGGGGATTGTAGTAAACACTACTAAATTTGAGTTTTTGAGGTAAAACCATGAAGAACGGAGACGTAATTCGAGAAGCTTTGCTGAGCAATACCATTCGTTTGATCGGTGAAAGCGGGTTTGAGAAGGCAACGACCAAGGCGATCGTCTCCCTTGGAATCGACGATCCCGATATCCGATTGAACGAGGTCTATATTTACCGACTGTTTGGGAGCAAGGAGCTTTTGTACGCCGAAGCGTTTTTCGTTCTGGATGCGGAGCTGTTTGCTACCATTCGAAATTCGGTTAAAAACTTTTTTGAAAATCCGCTTCCGTTTCGCGATCGGCTTCATCAGTTCTTTAATCGGATCTGGCGGTTTCTTCTCGGAAACGAATTTCGGTGTCGCTGCTACGTTCGATATTATTATTCCTCGTATTTCCGCGAGCAATCGCTCAGAAATCATCGAAGACTTTTATATGACCACGAGGATTTTTTTAGTCCGATCTTTAAAGAGGAAAGCGACGTGATCTCCCTGATCCATACCACGTTTATGTCCATGATGGATTTTGCCATTCGTGTATACAACGGGGATCTGGAGGATACCGAGGAAAACGCATACCATATTTTCAATCTTTTATACAATTCCTTAACCAGCTATTTTGATCCCACCGTGGTGGAAGGACATCGACCAAGCGTCGTAGTTAAGGAATAAGCCGAAAAACACATAAGGAAAAAGGAAATGGCAACGGGAAACAGAATTTCAAGACAAAAATTGAATAACAAGCTCAAAGAGCTGCCGCTTCCTGTTCAGGAGCATTGCAAGAGATGTAAGCTCATTGCCGTATTCCTTTTGGACCGTATTCGGGGGGAGGAATGGTTCTTTGACGCCAAGCTGAATGCCGAGTATATTGCGTCTGCCGTATTTTTACATGATATCGGCAAGGCGGCGATCCCAAGGGACAATCTGTATGCCGAGCATAATTTGGCAAAGGGAAAGCAAGCCGTTTACCGAAGTCACGTGGAGGAGGGGGTTACGCTGGTCGAGTCGATCTGCGACCTGACGCTCTCTGCGTTCGACAAGCGGAAATTTGAAGCGTACGTGCTTCAGGCGATCACCGAGCATCACGAAAACGCAGACGGCTGTGGCTTCCCGCGCGGACTGCGAAAGAAACAGCTTTCGATCACGGGTAAGATCACGGCAATTGCCGACACGGTAGACAATCTCTTCTTCGTGGGCGCCACGGAGTGCCGTGACGTGGAGGCGCTGACCGATCGTCTGCAGACCATGGCTGGGGCGGAGCTGGATTCCGAGCTTTTATCTGCGCTGATCGCCGATCGAGCCGCCTTCGTGGATTTTATTCGTTATCTTGATGAGCGATATCGCGTGAAGCGAAAAAATGATAATTACGGACTGCAGCTTCAGTTTCGTCCAATCCGCAATATCATTGAAAATGAAACGTGGGAATATTTGGCGGAGATTCAGATCAACGATCCCTTCTACGGCGTCGTCAGACCCGAGGTCTTCTTGCCTGTGGCAAATATGTCCTCTCAAATCTCACGCCTGACTCTCCTGATGATCGAGCGACTTTGTCTGATGCTCGATCGGGTCAGAGAACGAGGAGGGGAGATCCAGCCCATCAGCATTCCCGTCGAGGCGGTTTGCTTTGAAGCCAAGCGATTCGTATCCGAGCTTTTAAAGCTTTTGGACCAATACGAGATCCGTGACGACATGATCTGTCTCGTGGTAGACGAAAAGGGTCTGCTTGAGCTGGAGGGCGTGGATTTCGTCGGTATTTTTGCTCAGCTTCGCCGAGGCGGATATCGAATGGCATTGAACAGCATGAGCGAAAGCTCAACGCTTGTGACCTCTCTTGACGCCTTGACGGTGGATTATCTCTTTATTCATCCAAGCTACACTCGGCGATTAAACGCGAATGTCAATGCCTTTGGCGTCGCGTCGGGTGTGTTGGAGATCGCCCACAATCTACACGTTTCGGTGGTGTTTTTGGGATGTGATACGAACAGCGTAGAAAAAACCCTTCTCAAAATGCGCGCAAGACTCGCGTCGGGTAAATTGTACGGCGAACCGATTCGGGAGTCGGAGATGGTATCCTTACTGGTCAGCGGTGGGGGTGATGGCGTATGATGGACATGAAGAAATGGAAGGATGTCCTTAAAAACTGCCTCGCCTTCTTCGAGCGGCTGTACGATTCGATCAAGGTTACCATGAAAACCCTGCAATGGCTGAAGATCGCTAAGATCACGGTTTGCGTGATGATATCTGCCCTGACCGTTTTTTACGGAGCGACTATGCTCTACAAGGAGGAGGGAACGTTTACCGTGGGAATCCTTCCTGCCGCGAAGGAAGAGGAGGCGAAGATCTCTCTTTCCGAGACAGCAGATTTTGCGATGCCCGTAACAGTGCTTGGCGCGGAGGGGGTCGACGAGATGACCAACATCTCGGTGAAATGGTTGCCCGACGACCTGGATCAGGGCGAAGGAGCGCGCAACGGAGAGCACTACATTTGTTATAGCTTTTATTTAAAAAATACGGGTGATGTCTCTTGCAACGTGACAGAGCGCTTTGAGCTGGATTCGTCGGTCAAGGGCGCAGACGAAGCAGTAAGAGTTCGTCTATACAAAAATGGGGTGATGACGACCTACGCCAAAATGGGTGTGAACGGTCAGCCCGAAGAGGGAACGATTCCGTTTGAGAACGATACGCTGGTTTTTCAGGGTATCAACGAGAAAATACAAACAGAAGAAACCATCAAATATACACTTGTCATATGGTTGGAGGGCGATGATCCCGAATGCCTCGATAACATTAGAGGAGGAAGGGTAAAAATGTCGATGACGTTTTCCGCGGATTCGACACGGGAACGATAGCCTCACTTGTGTCGAACAAACCGTCAAAAGCTTTACCCTCGGTTTGATAGCGCTTTTCCACTCAAAATGACAAGTATGTATTATAAATTTTAAAATCTATTAAAAAGGAGATTTACAAAATGAAAAAGACTGCAAGAAGAGCAATGATCTCTACGATCTGCATGTTGGTCGTTGGCGTTATGTCTCTGACGGGCGTAACCTACGCGTGGTTTTCTCAGGGAACCCAGGCTCAGGTTGAGGAGTTTACCGTAAACGTTCAGACGGCTTCGGGAAGCTTGATGATCGGTCAGGCAAGCGGCACCTCGATTTCTTGGGGAAATACCATTACTCCCTTTAGTTCTTCGAATCCCGCAGGCACGCTGGCACCCGTATCGACCGTAGGAACTACGACTGCCGGTGCGATCGCGTTCTACAGCGCTTCGATCAACGAAGCGAATGCGGCACAGATCAAGAACGTCGTATCGGTTGGCGAGACCACCACGGTTGGCGATCAGACCTACAAGAACTACGTGAAGTTTAACTTCTTCATTGACAACTCTACCAACAGCGAAGCGCTTCCCGTATACCTTGACGCAACCTCCGGTGTGACGGGCAGCAACAAGTCCGAGCTTGCCGCAAGATTCGCATTCGTTCCTCAGAGCACGTTTACTCCCACCGAGGGCGTTGCCGTTACGACCAACAACTTCTCTCTGACGGGTACCTCTGCAACCATTTTTGAGCCCAATCACGATACTCACACCACCAACGGTGCGGTATATCAGGCTGGAACGACCCTGGGCAACACCGCCGGCGGCGCTTACGTATACCATGGCATCAAGGCTGAAGGTGAAAGCGCAGACACCACGTACGGCCGTTACACCGACGCGACCGTATTGGCAGCTGTCAATACCAAGCTGATCGGTGACGAGAATGCAATCGTAACCGTTCCCGCAAACTCCTATCAGATGGTTACCGTTTATATCTGGCTCGAGGGTCAGGATGCTGACTGTCTCAACGACGTAGCTGGAGCAGCATTCAACGTAAACCTGAAGCTGACTCTGACCCAGCCCGGTACCGAAGAGAACGCTTAAGGAAATCCCAAGAAGAGTAGAAAACTCAAAACTTATGATCGAGGCTAAGTCTTATTTTTAAGATTCCTTAAAAATAAAAAAGGTTGGATACCCGAGGCGGCACGCCGCCTCGGGAATCGCCCCCAAAATATAAAAACAAATGAGGACGAAACCATGAAAACGTTAAAAAAAGTCGGCGGAATTGCCTTGGATATCCTGATCGTGCTGGTGTTTATTATATCAGCCGTTTTGGTCGTTGCCAATATTACAGTGGATAAGGAGAACGGCGGCCAGGCGAACGTTTTTGGTTACGTTATCAACAGCGTTCAAACTGAATCCATGTCCGGAACCTTTGAAAAGCACGCGCTCGTCGTCGGTAAGCTTGTGGATGAAAATACCGTGATTGAAGAGGGTACTATCATTACCTATAAGGATCGAACGCTGGGCAAGGATGTTCAAAACACTCACCGCGTGATCCGGATCGAAACGGTGGGTAACGAAAAGCTCTATTACACAAAGGGCGACAATCCGGAAATTAAGATTCCTGACCCCGAACCCAAGACCATGTACGACGTGGTTGCGGTCTATAAGTTCCATATCCCGCTCCTTGGCGGATTCATTGACTTTTTGAAAGAGCCGATTGGATTCGTCATTTGCCTGGTTCTGCCCATGCTTGCTTTTATCGCATGGCAGGTCTATAAGCTGATCTCGATTTATCTCCAAAGCAAAAAGGAGCAGCTCCTTGCCGAGGCAAGCGAGAACGTTTCCGAGGAAGCAAAGGACGCGATCATTCGCGAGTATCTGGCAAAGATGCAGGCAGAGTCGGAAGAAAAGCCGAAGGAAGAAGAGCCTGTTGCGGCTCCGTCGGTAAATGAAGTAAGCAAAGAAAACAACGTCGAATCAGACGATAACAACACATAAAACATGAATGAACGTGATTGAATAGGGGACATACCATGGCATCATACGTAGAATTTTTATACGAAATATTAAAGCAGTTTTTCGGAGGCTTTTGGTCGATTCTGTCCGGAGTCTTTGGGGGATTGTTTGCGCTGGTTGATGTTCCGGATTACGTGGGCGTTTTCGAGGAATTCAGCGGAGGCTTTGATGTCTTGGCATGGATTCTTGCGATTTTAACCATGCTGATCGTACTGGCACTCCTTGTTGCCCTCGTGATGCTTGCCGTGATCTTTATTAAAAGAAGGATTCACGCGTATCAGGCAGTCAAAAACCAGCTGGCGCTGGTGGAGGAGGTCTCCAAGCTGAACGCGCAGGTGATCCGTCTGACCAAGGAAAAGGATAAGATCCTTGCCATCAAGGCCGGCGTACCCGATCTGGCACTCTCGGGCGTATACTCGGACGGAGGGGTATCGGGCGGTGAGGCAGAGAGTGTGATCTCCGAAGGAGAGAGCCGATTCTACAAGCTGACGCAGGTCGATCAGCAATACGCGGATTACGAGAGAAATTCTGAGAATTTCGATAACGAGATCACTCTGGAGGAGATTTGCAATCGCTTCCGTAATTTCGCTTGCTCCCGGATGGGACTTTATTATGAGATCCGCGTGATCCGTCTCTTCCTTGCGGCATTTTCCTCCACGCGATTGGTGATTCTGCAGGGTATCTCGGGTACGGGTAAAACCTCGCTTCCGTATGCATGGGGTAAATTCCTCGAGAACGATACGCAGATCGCATCGGTTCAGCCCTCTTGGCGTGACCGAAGCGAGCTGTTCGGTTATTTTAACGAATTTACCAAGCGCTTTTCCGAGACTGAGGTGCTGAAGAGAATGTACGAGGCAACCTATACCGATAAAGTGTATCTGACGATCCTCGACGAGATGAATATTGCGAGAGTGGAGTAATACT